>NZ_JBHTSL010000051.1:0-41752 GCF_042795115.1 Arthrobacter sp. NPDC056493
CCAACGTTCCTCGAAGGAGCCCTCCGGACCTCCCCGATTTTCGCCGGGCTCGCCTTGGCGGCGTTGACCATCGGCTGGCCGATCAGCGCGTCCCAGGCCGGCCGGTTCTACCTGCGGATCGGGTTCCGGAGGACCGCCCTGATCGGCGTCACTGTTACGGTCATCGGGACAGCCGTCCTGGCACTAACTGCCCCGGCACCCAACATTTTGGTGGCAGCGGCAGGTTGCTTCGTCGTCGGACTTGGCCTGGGGCTGGTGGCGGGCCCGAGCCTTATTGCCGCCCAGTCAAGCGTCGAATGGAATGAGCGCGGTGTAGTTACCGGCACCAATCTTTTTGCACGGTCGATCGGAAGCTCCATCGGCGTCGCCGTATTCGGGGCAGTGGCCAACGCGATTTACGCCGGCGCCCCCGGCGGCGTTGCCGATCCGCAGACAATCGTGTCGGCGTCGGCCGCCGTCTTCCTGGCAGTGTTGGTGAGTGCTGTACTCACCGTGGTTGCCGTTGTCGCGATGCCTGCCGTGGACGGCACGGGCGCCGCCCCCGCTGCGGCCGCCAAGGCCAGCGCGGCGGCCGCACAGGATTAGGACCGTACCCGACCTGCCGGCGCTGCCAGCCGCTGCCTCTTTTGTCGGGCAGCCTGAACAGGCTGGGGGCGGGTGACGGCCAGGATCATGCCGACGCCGGCCAGGGAAGAGATCACGATGGCCATCACAGCCTGGCCGATGATCCATCGTTATCATCACGCTGGAGGAGACGATGCGGGCAAGCGTGACCTCGGTCCGGGCGATGATCTTGAAAACGGCGATGCCGAGGACCGAAAACAGGACGAGAGCCAAGAGAGTCAGCAGTTCTTCGCCGAGGATCATGAGGATGAAGTCGTTGTAGGCGTCGGGGACAAGTTCCATTTCTCCCGCGCGGGTTCCACAGCTGGCGTTGCTCGGTGGGTTCTGTTGGTCGGGTCAGGGCGTGGTGGTTGCTTCTTAGGTCGGGACGGCGGCCGTGCAGGTGTGTCACTGCATCCAGGATCCAGGCGATGAGTGCTCTCCCGGGCGTCCTTGGGAAAGCAGCAGGTGCTTTCGTCTGGGCGGGGTGATGATTTCTCCCGACGGTGGCGAACAGCCGGAAGCGCCGGGCTCTAATATCCCAGTTTGGCGTGGTGGCCGTCCTGGCAGTGCGGATGTGCAGCCAGGAGACGAGGTCGCTGCCCACGTCGGCGGTGTTGGCCCAAGGTGGTTGACGGTCAAGTCGAACGGAAGTTTGCCCGGCCCGTTGTTTTCAGGGTCTTGATCCGCTTTCGGAACCGACCGCCGAACAGGGGCCTGTCTTGCAGAGCAGTCGAAGTCCAGGGCGTGAAGGAATTCCGTCAGGACGTTCGTGCCACCGCTGAAATCGAGTGAGGGCGGGTGAAAGAAACCGGTAGGGATGGAAAGGTACGGCTAATATCAGGCACCCGAAGGGTGCTCCTTCGCTCGGCAGCGTAACGGTCTCGACAACCACTATTTTCCCCGGCCCTCAGAGCACCCTTCCTTTCCTTAAACACGCAACCTGGGATCATCGGCTCATGAAGCCGAGGCTAGTCAGGAAAGACAACGGCGCCTGGATCGCCGGCCACGAAGGCATTTCGTCGACAAGGTAACACTTCCTCGACATGCCCCGCCGGTAACGCGCCCGGCGTCCTGGCGGGACGCCGGGAACGTGCTCGGGCAGAGCCCTACCGCCGGTTGCCGTCAGGGCTGAAAAGCGACCGTGGGCTACTCGTCGTCCGTGGATGAACTTGCCAGCCGAGAGGCCAGAGCATCGAGCCACTCCACTAGCGCTGTCGTGGCTGAGTAGAACGGTGAATGGTCCGTATCCAAGACCGCGTAGTCTCCAATGAGCTTCGCCCGTTCCAGCTGGTAGCCGGGACTCGAGCTGCGATCATCGCTGCTGACAAGATAGCTTGAAGGAATGTCCTTCCATGCTGGATGACCAATGCGTTCGTCCAGTGTCCGGACGCCCCTCGGTCGTAGTCGTGCGACTGCCTTGGCGATTTGGTCGGGGTGGCATCGATGGTAAAAGATCGTCCCGGCATGGTCCGGATTGATACTAGTGGAGAGCCCGTCCGGCGACCGAATCACGGCATCGGCGAGGTGAGGGACACCGCTTCGGGGAGCCAATGACTCGACGCAATCACCGGCGTCGGGCACGGCGGCTGCGACAAATGCGAGGTGATCGGCCTCGTGACCGCCCTGTGAAATCGGGAATCCGCCGTAGCTGTGCCCGACGAGTAAGACCGCATCGGCTCTTTTGCGCGCGCTGCGGACAGCGGCGCGGACGGTGTCGCCGTCGGCACTCAGCGAGGTCATGGGAAGATCGATCGCCGACACGTCCCACCCTCTGCGGGTCAGGGGCGGTTCCACCTCCTCCCAGCACCACGCCCCGTGGTAGGCGCCGTGTACCAACACGACTGCCACGGTCTTATGCCTTCCGACATGCGAGTCTGACGCTTGCATACTCGGTCCTTCTTTCTGTATTGGGTTGCACGGCAGGGCAGACGTGCTCAGTGCTCCAGCCCTGCAAGGGACGGGGCTTGCAATCGGCGGTCCACATGCGACACTGTCAGCAGCCGCGTGAACTCTCGCACGTCGGTTACGGATTCGAGGTCATCCAACAAACGTAGGGCCCGCCGCGCCTGTCCTTCGTCGACACCGGCGCGGTTTGCCGCTTCAAGGAATACGAGCGAGATCTCGTCTGTGCTGAGTGGGTTGTTCGGGTGACCGGCAGCGAAGACAACCGGTTCCGAGCACACCATTGATCCGTCGCGCAGCCGTATCTCAACCGCGGTCCCCTTCGCCTGCGGGGACATCAGCACGGTGGTGCGTTCGGCCAACGCCCGCAGTTGAGGATCGGACAGTGCTGCAGCTGTGTAGTGGTCAATCGTGACGTTTCCGTCGCGCAGTGCGGCGCTGACTGCCCAGGGGATGCTGAACTGTGCTTGGACAGGCGTCTGAGGCGATCGCCTTAACTCCACCGGTTCGGCCATTATCAACAGGGTCTCCGGACCCTTGACGGAAATGGAGTCGACTTGCGATAAATCAACGCGTTCACGGATGCTGCGCACGGCGTCGAGCGCGGGATGCGCGGCTACTCCGCATGGATACGCCTTGTACGCCACTTCAGTGATGAGCGAGCCGCTCCCAAGCCCGTCGAGCAGTTCATCGACGGAAACCTCGATGTGCGGATAGTGCGTGGCGTACAACCCGGCTTTTCCAGTGATCGACGCGCGTGGACCCTGCATTCCCACTTCCGCCAACCGCGCCGACTCAATACCGCTACGAGCAGCAAGGCCTCCTTGCAGAGCGACGCCTCGACCCTCTATCTGGGTCTGAAAGCTGCCGGAGGCATGTTCGTGGGCAAGGCCAAGCGCGTTGACGAGGCGTTCTTGGTCAAGTCCGAAGATCCTGCCAGCTGCGGCGGCAGCGCCATATGTGCCGAGTATGAATGACGGATGTTGCGTTGAGTGTCCAACCGTGAATTTCATTCCGAGCAGGCGAGACATACGCACCACGAGATCAACGCCGCAGGCGACGGCAGCGCCCAAGTCCTGCCCGGTCACCGGGCTGCGAGCTTCCGCGGCAGCCACGGCTGCCGAAATGACGCAGTAGGCCACACCCGGCCCGATGCTCTCGTCGGCCCAGTACTTATCCTCGTGTTCCCAGGTTTTTGCAGCACGCCCGTGGAGCAATGCAGCCAATTCCGCCGAAGTTTGTAAAGCAGTACCGAGTACTGTCGCCTCCGGTTCTGCACGACGCGAGGCCGCGTAGCGCATCAGTCGACGTTGATCTGGATCAGTGACCCCCTCAAGCGCTGTGGCCGTCCACCACATGAGTGCCCGAACAGTCTGGTCTTTCGCTTCAGCAGGCAAGCTGTTCCAGCTTGCCTGCTGAATAGTGGCCGCAACGGCCTCCTCGATGTGAGGGTCGGTGGTTCCACGCATTGGGCTCCCGTATTCCTTCCGCATTGAATCTCGGCACCGCATCCGGTTGGACCGACTTGCGGATCGGCCGGCATGGAGGCGGCATATACGCCAAGAGCTCGTAATCTTAGGTTCGATGGTCTTCGGGAGAACTGGGCGAATAAGTCATTTTGGATTCAAAATGAAAGTCGCGGCCATCTCACCGACGCGATCGAAGAACGATCGGAAACGCTCAACGTTCTGATCAAGATGGCATTTTCAAAGCTGGCATTCTCTTGTCTTCTTTAGGCGTCCAGCGGTCGCTTGGCGGTCTCCTTCATGAAGAAGCACGCGATGAGCGACGGCACGGCCGAGGCGATGAGCAGCCAGGCCGGGGCGTATCCGCTGCCTGTCACCGAGACCAGCCAGGTGGCGATATAGGGTGTCGGGCCGCCGAAGAAGGCCGAAATGATGCCGAGCGCGAGGGCGAACCCGGAGTAGCGGTACCTCGTGGGGAAGGCTTCGAGGGCCGGCGCAGTCGCCTGGCCGGTGACAGCGCCGTGCAGGATCCCAAGCAGTATCAGCCCCAGGGCCGGGACGAGGACCCCTCCGCTTCCGTGTCCGCTCTGCAGCAGGGCGAACGCGGGGAAGGCCAGAGCAATCTCGATCACGCAGGCCGAGAACAGCACCGGACGGCGGCCGAAGCGGTCCGAGAGGTGACCGGCGACTGGCTGTACGACCATTGCGACGATCACCGCGGCCGCCACTGCCAGCAGGGCCTGCCCGCTGTTGAGGTGCAGGCTCGTGGTGAGGTAAGCCGGCATGTACGTGGCGAGCATGTACCCGGTGAACCCAAAGGGCAGGAAGAACAGGAACGCCTTGCCGAGCATACGCCAGCCCTGCGCATTGCCGAGGATGGCCTTGAGCGGGTGTTCGAGCTTGACTAGCGACTGCTCGACCTTGCGGAACTCGGGGGACTCCGACACTCTTGAACGGATGTAGAGGCCCACAGCGCCCAGCGGAAGACCGAGCAGGAACGGCAGACGCCAACCCCAACTCAGCATGTCGTCAGCTGAGAGCACCGTGAACATCAGGGTGGCGACGAGCAGGCCGACGATCTGACCGAAAGTCACCCCCCACATCAGGAAACTAGTCTGGAGGCCCCGTCGTTCGTGTCCGCTGTGTTCTCCAACGAAAGTGGCCGCGCCCGGGAACTCACCGCCGGCAGAAATGCCCTGGACGAAGCGCAGCACGACGAGCAGGATCGGAGCCCAGATACCCGCCGAGGCATAGCTGGGCAGTACGCCGACCCCCGCTGTGGCGATGGCCATTAGGACGATAATCGCGACCAGCGTGCGTTTCCGGCCGATCCGGTCGCCCAAGGGCCCCCAGAACAGGCCGCCGATCGGCCGGGCCACGAACGCCAAGGCGAACACGGCGAAGGTGTTCAGCAGACCGGTGGTGGCGTCTCCAGCCGGGAAGAAGACCTTGGCCATCAGGGCCGCGAACGATCCGTAGACCGCCAGATCGAAATACTCGATCAGTGAACCAGTCGTTGCCGAGACGGTGATCCGCCTCAGCATCGGGCGGTCTGTCTTAGGGATTGTGTCACCGCCAAAGGACTCCGGGTCCGCGGATTCTTCGGTACTCGAGTTTGCAGTCAATTTGCCTCCCCTTTGAGGAAAAGTATGGGAACGGCACCGGTCCCTACCGGCGTCATTGTTCCAAATCGTTCTAACGAAGTCTCACATTGCAGGATTTATTTAGTCCTGTCAAGAGTGACTTGTCGAACACTCATCCTCTTCTCCCGGAAGCGCGGGGCCAGACCGTCCTCCCCAGCCTGGCCACCCGGTCAGTCAGGGCCAGGCTGGGGAGGACTTCGCGGTCGCGGCCAAAACTACGTGCCGGCTATGTCGCCGACCTCCGCGAACGCGTGGCCGGTACGATCTCGCCGGAGTCCTGTACAGCGACTACGGAGCCGGCCACCTGCACGAACCGCACCATTTTGTGTCCGGGACTAGCGCGTGGATGGGGCAAGTGACGACTGTTATCGAGTAGTAGTCAACTCAGGCCGCAAGAGAGCCGTAAGGGTTGAGACATCCTCGACCTTGTCCAGGCCCAGGACCGTTTCGATGACAGAATCTGTTGCTTCAGGGCTGAGGACACCATCGGCATTGTGGCGGAATTTGACCAGCAGCTCTTCTGTCGTGGTGTAGGTCGAAGGATCCGGAGACGTGCTGCCCTTGGGGTACGAACGCTCACCGACGAAGGTCTTGCCCCGCGCGGACACCTCAACCCGGGCCGGCCGGGCCAGGGGGTCGCCCTTGACGGCACTACCCCAGTTGGGATTTCCCCGCCAGTCGACGCGGGACATGAGGTTCAGAACGGAGTCGCTGAACACAACGGCAGGGTCCTGCCAGTCCTTGCCCGGGCGGATCCCGTGTGCGGCGACGGCGACGCCATGTTTGAAGCTGAACTGCGCGTCGTAAGGCTTGCTGATTACGGTTTCCGCGTAGACCGGAACCTTGGCCGACCACGCCTCGCCGTAGGCGACGATGGAGTCGATCTCCTCTACCTTGATGTCGTTGTCATGGATGGTCTGAATGAGTGCGTCGAGAGTCGCGTGCGTGGTCCGCGTCTGGGTGTAGGGCTTGAACGAGGTTGCCGTGGGGAAGCGCCAATCGACACCGAGCTTGTCGGTGAGTCCTGAAGGATCCCAACGCTTGCTCGCGACCAGGCTGGGGTAGCCGAATTCAGGATCATCGAGCATCAGCTTGTTGCCCCGGTGGCCGAGCTCTGCCAGGTAGGCCGCTGTGAGCGCCGTGGTCACAACTCCGCCGCCCAGGCCGTACTTGATGGTCGTGTTGGGGATGTGCATCTGCCACGGCCGCAGCGAGTTAACCGGCGAGGTGCTACCGGCGATACCCAACGCTTCAACGGTCGCGTTTTCCGGCAAGTCTTTCATCATCGATGCCGCTGCCGTCAGACCGAAGACCATGCTCGCGTATCCGAACACCCGCGGCGTGGCGGGCTTTCCATCCTCCGAAACATCCCGCAGGTCGTCCATGGACTTTGAGAGGCGGAAACACATTTCCAGGCAGACCGACATGGCGGACAGCAGACGCGCGCCGGACAGGTGCCTGCTTTCGCCGAGGGCAAGGGTAATCGGCAGGATGTACGGTGCGACGTGCGCAGGGAGGTTGATGGGGGCGAGATCGAGTGCCGAGATGAGTTCAGCGTTGGCGAAGGCGGCGCCATGGACAGATGTCCGGTCTCGCTGACCGATGATTGTCGCTTCATCTCCGTTTGCACCCAGGATCTTGCCGTACTCAACGCCGACCCGGCCGTACTCGCTGGAGGTGGCGGCCAAACCGCAGCCGAGCGCGTCGAGCAGGATCCTCTTTGCTTCGTCTACAACTTCAACCGGCGGAGGCGCGATTACTGTGTTCGTGGCAAAAGCCCCATATTTTTCGATGTTCGTAGGTGACACTGTATTTCCCTTCGATTGATTTCAGGACCGGGCATGCCGGAAACGGTGCCCGGGGCCCGGAATTATTGCCAGTTCGTTTGGTTTGTGGTCCATGGGCCTTCGGCCCAGACATTTTCGGCTTAATTGATCGCGGCGCTTAGGTTTACTTTTCTCGCTGCGCGACTGCGAAGTCGTACGGAAGGCCGTATGACTTTGGTTCGACGTACGCTTCGAAGCCCTCGTGGCCGGCTTCTCTTCCGATGCCGCTGGCCTTGAACCCACCGACAGGTGCATGGAAGCCTGGTGGGTTCCCATTGATTTCAACGGTGCCCGTTCGGATGCGTGAGGCGATGGCCAATCCATGGTCGAGATCGGTGGTGAAGACGGCGCCGTTCAGTCCATACTGCGAGTGGTTGGCCAGTTCTACCGCCATTTCCTCGTTGTCGTAAGGGAGCACTGCGAGAACGGGACCGAAGACTTCTTCGAGGGCGATTCTCATGTCGGGAGTGACGTCTGTGAACACGGTGGGATCGACAAACCATCCCTTCTCGTGGGGGGTGCGTCCTCCGCCGATGATTGGCTTCGCGCCCTCTTGCGCGCCAATTTCGATGTAGTTTTGGACATTGTCGCGCTGGCGAGCGGTGACCATTGGTCCAATCTGTGTGGCGGGGTCATGGGGGTCACCCACGGGCATAGATGCGACGAGGTCACCCAAACGGTCGATAAATTCGTCGTGACGGCGGCGAGAGATCAGGAGCCGTGTCTTCAGGCTGCATACTTGACCGCTGTTGCGCAGGGCGCCGAGGCGCAACGATTCAACTGTCTGGTCCAGGTCCGCATCGTCAAGGATCAATGCGGCCGATTTTCCACCCAGCTCCAAGGTCACCCGGGTGAGCTGCTGGCCGCAGATAGAGGCTATCCGGCGTCCTGCTGCTGTTGACCCCGTGAAAGTCACCTTGTCCAGCCCGGGGTGTCCAACGAGGTATTCGCTGACTTCCCGGCCTGCGGGCAAAACATTCAGTACGCCCTTGGGTAATCCCGCCTGTTCGAAGAGCTGCGCCAAGGCCAACGTGGTCAAAGAGGTTTCGGGGGAAGGCTTGAGTACTACTGTGCAGCCGACCAGCAACGCGGGCGCCAGCTTGATGACGGCAACGGTTAGAGGTACGTTCCACGGCACAACCGCCGCGACCACTCCGACTGGTTCCCGAGTGACCAGCGCGCTGCCGGATGGGCTGGTGCGGATGTCCCGGAACGGGAATGTTTCTGCCAGTTCGATATACGAATCGAGCAATGCGAGCGGTGTACCCACCTGGATTGCCCTCGACTGCGTGATGGGACTGCCCATTTCATCCGTGATCAGCTGGGCAAAATCTTCGCGCCGCTCCGCGATCGCGTCCCGCACGCGCCGAAGGACGTCACCCCGCTCGGCAGGTGACATACGAGGCCACGGCCCGTTGTCGAATGCGCCCCGGGCCGCCTTAACGGCGGAATTCACGTCTTCGACTGCAGCCGCGGAGACGGATCCAATAGCGGCCTCAGTTGCAGGGGAAACTATTTCTATCCGCTCAGCGCCCGAGGGCTTCACCCATTCTCCGTTGATGAACAGGGAATCGTAAGTTCGCGCAAAGGTCATCTGGTTACTCAAGCTTTCGTCTCAACTTTTCGTTTTGCCCCGGTCAAGGCTCTCGAACGCACTGGTAAACCAGCTCCGCGTCTCAACCCCGCAGGGATAGTGCAGCTCTAGACCGCGCTCCTGGACCCAGTTGCCGTCAAAGCCGGATCTCAAGCCGCGTGTACTGGAACCGCCGAATTGAACTAATCGTAGCAACCGTTCGTATGTATGTACAGTGATTCGTAGATACGAACATATTCTCTGCGTGTTGAGCAGGTTCCGGGTACGGCTTTCCAAAAATCCGGTGTCACCAAAACAGCCCCTCTGGCCGGCTGCAGCGCAAGGCGTAGCCTCATGATCCTGATTTCGAGTACGGCGTGTTCCTATGCGTCCGCCGAAAGGTGGCGGTGCCGCGTTGCCCCTAATGGCCACCCTTGGATCATGGACCGAACGGCGCCGCATGGCCACGGAGGCTCGATGGGCGCGGTCCGCGCGGCTGAATAAGGCTGGGCGAAGCAGAGGGTGCGTTCGTGCTGCCATCATACTGTTCGATATGCCGCACGCTGCTATCATGAGACTAGCCCATCGCCCAACAAGAAGGTGTCCATCCCATGACGACTCCAGTGGACGAAGTAACGTCGACCAGATCCCCAGAGCATCGCACCGTGAGCCGCGTGATGGCCCTTCTGGAAGTGGTGATAGCGAGCGAGCCTGGAGGCCTCCGGCTGGCAGACCTTGCCGACCTGGTGGGTGCGCCCAAGTCCTCAATCCATGGGCTCGCCAAAGGCCTCGCCGCAACCGGCTACTTTCGCGAGCACCAGGGCCGCTACTTCACCGGCCCGGCCGTTGCGATGTTGTCCATCGGCAGCGGAGACGTCTCTGCTCCCTACCGCCATGCCCTCGAAGAACTTTCGGCCACTTGGAACGAGACGGCAACCTTGGCGACCCTTGCGGGAGAATCGGTAATTCACCTGGCGAAGGTCGAACCGAAGCAGATGATCCGAGCCTCGCCTCCGGTCCACCAACGGCGTCCAATGTGGCCCGGGAGTAGCGGCAAGGTTTTCTTGGCCTTCATGGAGCCCGCAAAGCGGGAGCGATATCTCAATCGTGCGCACAAGGATGCCGCTGAGCGGACACGTATCGATGCGGAGCTGGAGGCTGTCCGTGCCAATAGAGTTGCCTACAATATGGGCGAAATGGATCCGGCGCTCTATGGTGTGGCCAGCCCGATTCTGATACCGGGCATGGAGATTAGCTTGGCCATCGGGGTTTCAGGCCTTGGTTCCCGCATGGCTGACCGCATGGATGAGATTGCCGACTCGGTGCGACGCACGGCCGAGAAGCTTTCAGGTTCTTTTGGTTAGTCACTAAGTCGACGCCCGCTGTTCGTGCAGGTCCTTATTGCCGCGCAATAAGGTCCTCACTGAGTCGGTCATCCAGAGTCCCCATGGATTGCAAAGAGTCACGAAATGTGTGGTGAGACACTTCTGCCCACCAGCTGGACGGCTGCGGGCTTTTGCACTTCGAGGATCATACAAGGGCGGGCCGACGCCCTGCGGAGATGATGGCCAAAAAGCTATCGTCCACCACCGGCATCAAGAACGCTCGCGACTTGGCTGCAGGCGCCAGCAACCTCAGGTTGCGCCTAGCCGGGTCGGCGCCGGGTTAACGCGCCGACCCATACACGGCCCGCCATCTGTCCGTCCTGGCGGAACCGGGGGCACAGGGCCCCTCGCCGTTGAGTCGCATGCGGTGCGCCAGACATGACACGAGTAGTTCAGGATTCCTGGGCGAGGACATACAGCCAGCCAGTGCGACTGCGGCAAACCACGCCGGCCCCCAGTGGTTCCAAAGCTGAAAACCAGCCCTTTGATGCAGAGCCTTGGACTCCCGGAATTGCCGTCGCCAATTAGGTCACGCTACGGATGCAGCCTCCGCTGATTATGGCGGGTCTCGACCACTTTTGGACTCCCAGCGTCGGCCACCTCCCCAGGGTCCCCCGGTCGACTTCACGAACCTTGGCAGGGCGCCTGGCCGTTACGGATTGGCCGCAAGCGCAACATACGACTGTTCAGAACTGCTGCGCATGGGGCACGGCGTTCCCAGGGGCCGCCTGCAGCCTAGGTGCTAGAATCAATATTTCGTACAATAATTCGTATTTACGAACACAGGGGCCGTATGCATAACGAAGTCACCGACATCCATTCCTCTCAATCGCGGCCAAGAAGCTCTCTAAAACTCATGTTTGACCCCACTTTCGGCCTTGTCTTCTGGGCAAAACTCGTGATGCAGACAGCAGTATGGGCGTTCATCATGATCAGCGCGATCCTGGCCTTCAGGCTCACGGAGTCCGCCGCGTGGGTGGGTATAGTTGGAGCCGCTGTTATGCTTCCGCAATTAGGGTTAGCCCTCCTTAGCGGCAGGCTTTCGGACCAGCACGGGCCGGTCCGCCAGCTCGTCACGGGGTCATTGATCTCCGGCGTTGCAAGCCTCGCATTGTCACTCTGGTTCGTCTTCTCGGACGTCGGCGCCGACGTTGGTGCAATGGCCCTCGTGGTCTCCTCGCTAATTTTCGGCGTCGGCCTGGCGCTCTCATCCCCTGCTCAGCAGTCGATTGTTCCCCTACTCGTTAGCGCTGAGGAGCTGCGTGCCGCCGTCGGTTTGAATTTTGTCCCCATGACGCTGGCGCGCACAGCTGGCCCCGCGCTGGGCGCACTGGCAGTCAGCACCTGGGGCCCGGTCCCTGCAACCCTGGTCGTGGGTCTCATAACGCTCCTGGTGATACCTTGCTTCCGCTTCATCCAACGCAGTCTTGTCCAAGACTTCTCGGCAGCAGACGATCATCGCATACTGAATGCTCTGAAATTCGTCTGGACTAACAAGCCTGTGCTCGTCTGCCTACTTGGAGTGGCTGCTATAGGCGCCGGTTCGGAGGCTGCCGTGACACTCTCCCCGGTCGTTGCCAGCAGTCTCGGGGAATCCAGTAGCGGAGGTGGGGTACTGACCGCCGCATTCGGTCTCGGCGGTTTAATCGGCGTCGTTATCCATCGTATGGCTGAAAGGCGGGGAACAGCCGGTGTCCAAGGCTGCCTGGCAATGATCTTCCTGGGGGCTGCGGTCACAGTTGCCCCGCTGGGTGGCACACTTGCATTCGCCGCGGGAGTGCTTGTTTTGGGTGGGGCTGGAATGGTGGCGGGCTTCACAGCCTTTAGTATTGCAGTTCAGCTTGGGTCCCCACCCGAAATGCTGGGCCGCGTGATGGCGTTGTGGACACTAGCAGCCGCCGGGTTCCGTCCACCTGCTGCAGTTGTGTTGGGCCTTGTAGCTGACCACTTTTCGACGGAGGCGGCCCTGATAGGGGCGGGCGTCTTCATGGTGGCTGCCGGCTGTGGTATCTGGGCTGCGCTTCGCCACTGTAGACCCATGTCAGGAACTCCCTCTGCCTGACTCGATGCCTAACCGCGAGTTGCTGCTTGATGCGACCAGGATTCGTGCTCATCCGCCGCCAGGTTCTGCCTACGTGGGGCAGGAAGGAAGCCCTCTACCGGAACGCCGCGCCGGAGGTGGACGCCTTTAGGGCGAGATGGGTGGCCTGAGTCCTTGTCCGGCGGCAAGGTCTGTTTGCAGCTTCCGGGTGCGCCGAGTAGGACGTTGTCGGACGCTCCGGTGAGGAACGCGCCGGTGGCCAGGTGCGCGGGGTGGTCGCATGTGGGGCCGGACGGGCGGTCGAAGCCGAAAGTCTCGAGCGATTTGCAGGCCGGGAACCCGGCGGTACGTGCGCGCGCCTCGGCCCGGGCGAACACGGGAGAGGACTGCGGCGAGGTATTCCTGATGCGCCGACTCACCATCCCGGACCTGCCCGGCGATTTCCTTGGTTTCAGGCATCAGGCGGCGACCTGCCCGTCATCGAGGACACCGCCCAAGGCCCGGTCATAGTCGCCCAGGTCCCGCACTCCAGCGGACTCGACGGGTGCCGGGCCTGGAAGGCCTTCTGCAAGCCGGCGCACCAGGACCGGGCATGGTCCCCGATGCTCCTGCCGTCCACAGTGATCCCAGTGCCCCAGGTCCGCGATGTCCTCAACGAACCTGCCAAACGCCTGCGGGTGGACGGAGTAGTCGATTGATCCCATCCGGACGTAGTAATCCCGCAGGAGCCGGACCCTTGCTGCGAAATCCGGTCACGGGCGGGGCGACAGTCCATGCATTGCCGCACTGTCCTGAATGATCCGATCCGTTGGCAGGGCACCGGCCCGGCGGGCCAGCTGGCAGTTGGCCTTGGGAAGCCACACGGCGAGCTGGGCGTTGAAGTCGTCCGGCGAGGCCAAGGAACGCCCCCGGCAGGAACGAGAATTCCAGGAACTGGTTCGTGCCTCCGGCCATGATGAACCGCGACAATGCGAGGACACCATGACGGGTGTTATGAGTGTGCCAGGGACTCCTGGCGCGCCGAAGGCTTAGCATCCCGCCGCTGGCTGCAAGCTGCAGCAGTGACGTTTTAGGAACGATGGCAGGTAGTTTACGAATATTGGTGGCCGCCAGCGAGGATGATCACCTGCAGCATCCCGCGACCAGTCTTGGCAGCCGAGGTGCCCTACCAAGGCCGGGTGGCGTGCCGTGCCGACGGTTGCGTGACCCTCCAAAATTGCCAATGCAGGGGCTGAACCCAAAAGGGGGCTGCTTATCGCGCGGCAGCCCCCCCCCAGCGATAATCCGGTTACCGGCCAGTTCTCATTGCATTTTCCGCTACAGCCGGCCGGAAGCACGGGCCCGTGTCGGCCTCAGGTTATACCTTGGCGCCGGACCGGTTGGAGGTGAGCTCTACGTCGGCAAGCCTTTCGACGACCGTGGCTATCGTTTCCACGTGGCTATCGCGGCCAAGCAATGCGATTCCCGTCTGGTAAAGCTCTCGGCTTAGGCTACCGAAAAAGGTCGGAACACCACTCGCCGCACCGAGAGCACATGCGAGTTTCAGATCCTTATGGGCCAGTCCCAAGCTGAATCCCCTGTCGCGGTCTCCGGCAAGAACTTTACTTCCCTGCTGCTCAAGATATGCATTTCGTCCGCCGCCGGCCAGCAACACCTTCAACGCAGCTTCGGGATCGATGCCGTTTTTCGTGGCGATGGCCAGCGCCTCCAGTGAGAGCCAGCGCTGCGAGCACGACAGAAGGTTATTGATCAACTTAATTGTGTGGCCCGTTCCGACTCCTCCAATATGAGTAATCGTTGAGCTGATCGATTCAAGCACTTCTACGGCTCGCTCAACAACCTGGTCGTCTGCGCCCAGCATGATGGAGATTGTGCCGGCCAAAGCGGCCGGCGCACCGCCACTGACTGGCGCGTCGACAAGCACTATCTGGTATTTTTCCAAGTCCTGAGCCATTGCCCTTGTCGCCTCAGGATCACCGGACGTTTGATCGATGATGAGGGAACCCGGCGCCAGCGTCTCGACCAACCCGCCGCTGCCGAAGATGACAGTACGGACGTGCTGCGAAGTCGGCAGGCACAAGAACACGGTCGTACATGTCCGCCCCAATTCGGCGAGGCTTCCACAGGCGACGGCTCCCTGGGAAACCAAGGCCGAAACGGCACTCTCGTTCATGTCGTAGACACTGATCTGGCGCTGACTCTGCAATCGACTTGCAAGCGCGCCTCCCATGTCGCCGAGGCCGATATATCCAGTGCTCATTTTGATCCTCTCATCGGTGTTGCGTTCCAGCAGGCAAAGTGCTCGCGAAACCAAGTTTCCGTACTCTCTGCCGGCGTGCCGGCAGGTAACGACAGTGCAAGTGGCCAGTCCAGAATCCAGCCGACAGCTCACTTGTGATGAACTGTGATTGTAGCGACCAACTGTCCAAAGTGTACCGAATAACGATCATACATTCATCATTTTGAATGAAATTTAGTTTCCGACCGCAATCCACGCACAAGCCTCGAGAGGTGATTCGCAAGTGGCACATGCGAGATTCGAGGTGGAGTCAAAGTGCAACGGCTTGGCACAGCATGCTGGACCAAGTCGCTCCGCAGATGACCATGTTCAGCCGCCGATCAGTTCTGAAGAAACTTATCTATGGACGTCCACCCGCGCTCGGGATTTCGGTGCAGATTCAGGGAATGGCCCATCCCTTCGACCTGGTCGGTGAGGACGAGGCTGTTCAGGGGCCACTGTTGACGTTCGGTCTCCAGGAAGCGTCCGGGCAAGACCGGGTCATGCTCGCCCAACTGAATGAGTACTGGGCATGTCAGTTTCATCAGGCCGGCTTCTTCTGGATCAGCGCGATATCGGATGCTGTCTTTCCAAATCCGCCGCGGTATGGACGTGCGCAGCGTTGAGTTGTCGTACGCTATGACCTCGGGATCGGTCGCTGGGGGGTAGTAAAAGACACGTGCCCGGTCTGCGGGTGCCAGTGTCGAATAGGGTTCCAAGAGGGCCCTCTCCCGAGTACCCGGACCGTGCGGCGAAGGCAGATCAGCAGAGCTGTACCCCGTCCCGGTACTCACGAAAAAATCGGCGACCGGCCACCTGGCCTGCGTGTGGACGAGCAGATAAGTACCCATGGAATGTCCGACGAGCGCGACGAGGTCATGGCCCCCCAGAAATTCCCGGACCCTGGTTACCCCCTGCGCCAGGGCGCTGGCGACATAATCGAAGGAGACTGAGTCTCCGTCAGGTCGGGTGCTTGCCCCAGTACCTGGTAGATCAATGGCGAGGATGTCATAACCCCGCGCTGTCATATATCCAGCATAGGAGTAGTCCATACCGTTGATCCGTCCCGCGTCCCAGTACCGGTGATCATAGGTAACGCCATGAACCAGAACCTGAAGGATGCCGCGGCGGCGTCCTTCAGCCCTGTACAGGTGTCCGGCGAACGTGGCAGCCGTGCCGTCATCCGTGTGCACGGGAAAGTCCAGTTTGATGCTTGCGTTCAAAGTCTTCACTTCACTTACTTTCAATCTGGTCCGCCTGGGTCTTCATCGCTACCTCAACCGAACCAATTTTGAAACTGTACGAATCAGTCGGTCACTTAGCGGATCGAGCCGCTTCATATGTCTCGTTCGACACTGCTTCCTGCCAGTTCACGTCACCGAACGAGAAGGCAAGGTGGAGCATCGAGCGGTCATGTGATCCGCCGTGCCAATGGCGGACATTGGCTGGCGTCCAGACGATGTCACCGACTCCCATTCGAACAACTTCTTCTTCGGTCGCAACGAAGCCCTCACCCGCTTCGACGATCAGCAGCTGGCCGCCCTCATGGCTGTGCCAATGAGTCCGGGCACACGGTGTAAAGAAGTTCTTGCTGGCACTGGTTCCATCTTTCTGGTGGAGAATATCGCGCCAGATCTCGCCCGTGACCGGCCCGTTGACCTGTTCCGAGGTGCCGGTCGTGAGCCTGTCTCTGACGATTGTTAGCATTGGGTTCCTATCGTTAGTTTTGCCTGGACGAAAAAGCCAGGATCGTGCGCACATTGATGGGTGAATAGGCAGTCCCGCGATGAAGCAGGACTGCCTATTCCGTTACGGCGTGAGTGAAGCCTGGGGCTATTAGTGGCCCGAGACAACCTTGTGCTTCTTGAGGACCGCTTCCTCTGTCCAGTCGAGTTCCGTGTTGCTTGTTTCACGAAGCGAGAAAGTGCACGCAGCGGCTATCAGGCAGAGCACGGATACGTATACTCCAAAAGCGAATCCACCAATTGATTGGGTCAGGCCCGCAGCGATAACCGGCCCAAGACCGCCTCCAACGACGCCGGCGAGGTTGTAGGCAAAGCCAGTCGCGGTGTACCGGTAGCGCGTGTGAAACTGCTCAGGCAAGAAGGCCCCGATAGGACCATAGGCAAGCCCTGCGATGAAGAACGTCACGCAGGCCGTGACCGCGAATGCGGTGACCGTGCCCAGATCAAGAATCGCGAAAATGGCCAGCGCCCAAACTGCCGCAATGATGTTGGCCCCGCCGATGACCTTCTTCCGACCGATACGGTCGGACAGGATGGCGCTGACCGGAACCCCGAGGGAGTAGGCCGCTCCGCTGAGGATGCCGATTACAAGAATCGTGGTACTGGAAAGCTTCAACGTGTGGCTGGCGTAGCTGATCAAGTACGTGCTGGAGAAGTAGGCGAAGGAGAACACCATCAAAATGGCTCCTGCCCCGCGGAGGATTGCACCGGGCTGCTTCTTGAATGCCTCCACGAATGGAACGCGGCTTGAGCCACGGTCGTGTTCTTTCTTGAAAACCGGCGTTTCTTCGACCTTCAGCCGAAGGTAGAGACCAACGATGACAAGCAGGCCGCTGGCAAGGAACGGAATACGCCATCCGTAGCTGACGAATTCGTCCTGGCTCATCAGCGCGCTGGTCAAGAGGAATGTAGCGCTACCCAGGATGTTGGGCACCGTCGCTCCAAGCTGCGGAGCGATGCCCCATAGTCCGCGCTTTTCTTTAGGCGCGTGCTCGGATACGAACAGCGTTGCGCCCGCCCACTCGCCTCCTACTGAGATTCCCTGGACAATTCGCAAGATCACCAGGATAACCGGTGCTGCCACTCCGATTTGCGCAGCTGATGGCAAGATGCCCATCAAGAACGTGCCGATGCCCATCAATAGCAATGTGGCAACAAGCGTGTTTTTGCGCCCAAGCCGGTCACCGAGGTGACCAAAAACTATACTGCCAAGCGGGCGCGCCACGAAGGCTGCACCAAAGGTAGCGAGGGAAGCTATCGTCCCCGCACTTTCACCCAGTGCAGGGAAGAAAATATGCGGGAAAACCAAGGCAGCCGCCGTGCCGTAGATGACGAAATCGTAGCCTTCGATCATCGTTCCCATGAAGCTGGCCGTCGCAACGCGCCGCATCTTGCGGTTCTCGGCCCGGTTCTGATCGGAGGTCGCTGGGAAGCCAGATCCGGCTTCGGTTGAGGGTTTGTCCATTGTTAGTCCTGAAGGTGAGTGTGGTGCGGAAAGAATGAGGTGGTTAGGTCCGAGCTGAGCGTATGCCTGCCGTCCGGGTTCGGCGTCCAAACGTCTGGACTTCGAAATCTAAGGAGCGACATCCAGGGCATTCAGCCGGCCAGGCGAATATCGGATTTGAATCGCGTGCCCTTGTAACCTGTGAGCCGCTCGGCAGTTGGGCCGTTCAGTGCGCAACTCATGCGGCGCGGTAGACCTGGTCGAGGTGGGGGCGGGACATCCCAGTTCTCCTATGACAATTAGCGACATCAATACTCCTGTCCTGTGAGTGCTGCCTCGTTGCAGATTGGGATAGCTCCGGCAGCCCATTGACTCGGCCACTCGGGTTGCGGGCGGCCCGTCCAAGATTCGACGAACTTGGCCCTTCTAAATCTGTACCTAAATACGAACGTCTGTGCGTATTCATAAATGAAGCTAGCCGCCGCCGCGTTCCGTGTCAAGCGTCACACGGCCCCTGGCTCACCAATTGGGAAGCGTTTGGTTCTCAATGGTCACCCAGTGTCAACATGTCCGTATCTATGAATGTTATCCCGTAATATGGGATACTGTCCATGGCTTGCTGGCGACGAGACGTCGCTCGTAGCCGTGGCCGACAGACCATCAACTGGAGGATGACCCATGGGCATCCCTTCATCCGACTCAAGGTAGAAGGGCACCTAGCTGCATCGTCTGCTCAGTTTCGCTGCGGAATTCAGCAACTATCGGCGGTCCCAGGAGCAGTTTGGCCTGGACGCGTTACACAACAAAGAAGAGAGCAAACGTGACACGTATAGGAATAGTGGCGGAACTAGGACAGGAAACGAGGGTCGCAGCCACGCCCAGCACAGTGACGCAGCTGGCGGCGTTAGGCTACGACGTCGTAGTCGAGAAGGGTGCCGGGGAGTCTGCCTCCTTCCCCGACTCTGCATATGTCGAAGCGGGCGCCTTGGTTGCGGGTGCCGACGAGGCGTGGGGCAGTGAAGTCGTGCTGCGGATTAATCCGCCCACTGAGGAGGAGATCGGCCGGCTGGCCGATGGTGCGACGCTGATTGGTTCGCTGAGCCCGGGCTTGCGCCCGGAGCTGGTCGAGGCCCTGGCCATGCGTTCCATCACGGCGCTCGCCCTGGATGCTGTGCCGCGCATATCCCGGGCGCAGTCGATGGACGTGCTTAGTTCCATGGCCAACATTGCCGGGTACCGGGCGGTAATCGAGGCCGCGCACGAGTTTGGCAGGTTCTTCACCGGCCAGGTGACCGCGGCGGGCAAGGTGCCACCTGCGAAGGTCCTTATTGCTGGAGCGGGTGTTGCAGGCTTATCAGCCATCGGTGCCGCCAGCAGCTTGGGTGCCATCGTGCGTGCGACCGATCCGCGGCCAGAGGTCGCGGACCAAGTCAAGTCGATCGGCGGAGAATACCTGAAGGTTGAAGTGGACGAGGTGATGAAGTCTTCGGACGGGTATGCCAAAGCCACCAGCGAGGCCTACAACCGGCGCGCTGCGGAGATTTACTCCGAGCAGGCCCGCGACGTGGACATCATCATCACTACCGCACTCATCCCCGGCCGTCCGGCTCCGAAGCTGATCACTGCCGAGGATGTCGAAAGCATGAAACCTGGCAGCGTGATCGTTGACATGGCCGCCGGTCAAGGCGGGAATGTGGAAGGTTCCGTCGCCGGGGAACGCGTGGTCACGGACAACGGGGTTGTGATCCTCGGATATACAGACCTACCCGCGCGGCTTCCCGCCCAGGCCTCGCAGCTGTACGCGACGAACATGCTGAACCTGCTCAAGCTTCTGACACCGGACAAGGACGGCCAGCTGAGAATCGATTTCGACGACGTGGTCCAGCGATCGGTCACCGTGGTACGGAACGGCGCGAAGACCTGGCCGCCGCCTCCAGTCCAGGTCTCAGCAGCACCGGCAAAAGCCGCGAGCACGCAGGCCGCCGAAACCTTGGGCGACAAAGCTGCGAGCAGGAAGGGAATCAGTCCCGCCGCCAAAGCAGTGCGCGTTGCCGCGGGAATCGCGGCTCTCTTCGGCATCAGTGCCGTTGCTCCGGCGCCCCTGCCGCAGCACTTCACAGTATTGGTGCTATCGGTCGTGGTGGGCTTCTACGTCATCGGCAAAGTGCATCACGCCCTGCACACCCCGCTGATGTCCGTCACCAACGCCATCTCGGGAATCATCGTCGTTGGCGCCCTGCTCCAGGTCACATCCGACAACATCATCATGCAGATCTGCGCTGCGGTCGCGATCCTGCTGGCCAGCATCAACATCTTCGGCGGTTTCGCCGTCACCCGTCGCATGCTCGCGATGTTCTCACGCGGAGACAAAGCGCGTGCGTGAACATCACCTGCAAAGCACCCTGAGCATCAACGAGGAGTTCAACCGTGTTTGATACCGTCTCCGGTCCGTTGACCGCCGACTCCATTGCGGGAGCGGCCTACATCGTCGCCGGCCTGCTGTTCATCCTCAGCCTCGCCGGTTTGAGCCAACATGAGAAGGCACGCGGGGGCGTGATCTACGGTATCTCCGGCATGATCGTCGCCCTGGCCGCCACCATCTGGCTCACCCTGCAAAAAGCCTGGGGAGGAGAACAGACCCTCACCGGAGTGGTCTTTCTCGTCGTTGCCGTACTGATCGGCGGCGCCATCGGCTTGTGGCGCGCACGCGTCGTGGAAATGACCGGCATGCCCGAGCTCATCGCACTGCTGCACAGCTTCGTCGGCCTCGCCGCCGTCTTGGTCGGCTGGAACGGCCACTTAGAAGAACCACACCTGCCCGAATCCCTCCTGGCGGTCCACCACGCCGAAGTCTTCATCGGAGTCTTCATCGGGGCCGTCACCTTCACGGGATCGATCGTCGCCTTCCTCAAACTGTCCGCCAGGATGAAATCCGCGCCGCTCACCCTGCCGGGAAAGAACGCGATCAACCTCGCCGCTCTCATCGCTTTCGTCGCCCTCACAGTCTGGTACGTCAACGACACACAGCTGTGGCTGCTGGTCGCCGTCACTCTATTGGCCCTCGGACTGGGTTGGCATCTGGTAGCTTCCATCGGCGGCGGAGACATGCCCGTCGTCGTGTCCATGCTCAACAGCTACTCCGGCTGGGCCGCAGCGGCCGCAGGTTTCCTGCTCAACAATGACCTTCTCATAATCACCGGCGCGCTCGTCGGCTCCTCGGGCGCCTACCTTTCCTACATCATGTGCAAGGCCATGAACAGGTCCTTCATTTCCGTCATCGCCGGCGGCTTCGGCATCACGACATCGGCAAACAAGGACGCGGACTACGGAGAGCACCGGGAAATCACCGCACAGGAAACCGCAGAACTCCTCACCAACGCTTCCACGGTCGTGATCACCCCCGGGTACGGCATGGCGGTCGCGCAAGCCCAGTACCCCGTCGCCGAGCTTGCCCACAAACTGCGCGAACGCGGGGTGAACGTCCGGTTCGGGATCCACCCGGTCGCCGGTCGCCTGCCAGGACACATGAACGTGCTCCTGGCCGAAGCCAAAGTCCCCTACGACATCGTCTTGGAAATGGACGAGATCAACGAAGACCTTGAGGAAACCTCCGTCGTCCTCGTCATCGGCGCCAACGACACCGTCAACCCCGCCGCAGCCGAAGACCCAGGAAGCCCCATCGCAGGGATGCCCGTCCTCCGCGTATGGGAAGCGGACAACGTCGTCGTGTTCAAACGCTCCATGGCCGCCGGCTACGCAGGCGTACAAAACCCCTTGTTCTTCCGGGAAAACTCCCAGATGCTCTTCGGCGACGCAAAACAACGCGTCGAAGACATCCTCCGCGCTTTCTAACGGAGACCGATCAGTACGGTCAGCTCGTCCACTTCGGTTTCATAAAATAGCCCCGTGTTTGAAACGAAATCGCCTAAAAGGTCTTCGCGCCTGGAGCCCCAACTGCCGGTGCTCCTGTACAGACGAGGCGTCAGTAGCCGGACGGGTTGTCGACATCGATGAACCTTCGGCGTCACCTTGGATTGGCCTCCACTGCCAAACGGGACCTAGAAAGCATCCCCCTGAGGAGTTATGGAGTACCAGCGGCGATATTGATATGTCTAATCGATCGGGGAATAACAGATAAAGAGCCTCCGACCAGCAACACAGCCTGGTTGGAGGCTCCTTATTTGACATGTCAGCAAGCAACTCAACCAAGGCAGCGGACGCCGGCGATGAGCCTGCCTCATGGGAACCCATCGATGACTGGTCCAGGCTCAAGGATCAACACCTAGACGCAACCAGAGGAGGAAGAGTGACTGACCAAGGTCGCGTGGATGACGTTATGGCTGACGGGTCCGCGCTTTGGCTAAAGCATGACCGAGTATCCAGTCGGCGCATCATAGAGAACCTCCGGGGACTCATATCCGCCTTAGCGCGAGATGCGGGACAACCGCTTCCGGTTTTCCGTGGCCCGAAACTCGTCCATGCCAAGCGTTTAGGCCCCGATGGGGCATCAGGTTGCGGTACACCCCAACCTGACGCGCAGGACCTGCAACTCTTGACGTTCGTCCGGGAAGGCCCTAAAACTCAATCCCACATGTAAGAGTGTTGGAGGCAACGGTGGCTGGTCTGCGGATTGGGTACGTGGGCGGGAGCACGCTGGATCAGAACGGGAAGCGCCAGCTCGACGGGCTGGTCCTCGACCGGGTCTTCACCGACATTGCATCCGGCAGGGACACCACCAGACCCCAGCTGACGGAGCTGCTAGGGATTGCCCGCGACGGGGACACTGTCGTGGTGCACAGCATGGACCGCCTCGCCAGGAACCTCGATGACCTCCGCGCCCTGGTCCAAGGCCTCACCCGTAAATGCGTGCGGGTGGAGTTCGTCAAAGAGGGCCTGGTCTTTACAGGTGGGGACTCCCCCATGGCCAACCTCATGCTCTCGGTCATGGGCGCCTTCGCCGAATTCGAACGCGCCCTCATCAGGGAACGCCAGCGCGAAGGCATCGCCCTGGCCAAGCAGCGCGGCGCCTACTAAGGGCGGTAGAAAACCCTCACACCGGAACGCGCTGCCGAACTGGTCCAGCGCGCCGCTGGCGGCGTTCCGAAATCCGTCCTCGCCCGTGATTACGGCATCAGCCGGGAGACCGTGTACCAGTACCTACGGCTCGCGCCCCTTCCGTAGCGGCCTCAGGGCTCCTCGTTAACGGAACATTGTGGTTTCCGCCCCGGGCCCTGGAAACCGACCTGGGCGCGGAGCGGACGGGAACGGGCCACCGACGGACACGTTCCCCGGTTTCAGGCCGTGGGAGTCCTCCGAGGCATGGGGACGAACGGTTTCGTGGGAAGCAATAGGTTGGGTCCGGCTGGATGGATACATCTGCTCGGCTGCTCCGGGCAAGCGAAGGGGGAAGCGCCGTGGCCATCGTCGCCCATGACACAGTTCATGCACAGCAGCTCTTTTGGGGAACGTTGTACGGTTGCATGCAGCTTCGCTTGGCTATGTTCGGAAGTGGTTTCACCGGTAGCTGGATAATGGGGGCCGCTGGGTTCGGTAAGAGTTCCCGTCGCCTTGTGTCTTGGTCGTAAGGATAAACGGCAGGGCGGCCCGTCCAGACTGGGCCGCCCTGCCGTCTTAATCATTGGGATCTTTTATCAGAGTCCCGCTTGCGCTGCGTACGGGTCAAAAGGGAAGGTCGAGGGCATCGATCGCCTCGTTGATCAGCCAGCGGCCGTTTTGTTTCACCATGTTGAAAACGTAGATCCCGGTCGTCACAAGACGTGCGCTATACGTTATCCCGTAGATCGCTGTGTGTGCCAGTACTTTGGCTTCCCCTGCGCTGAGCCCTTCCACCACAAGGCTGCCAACTATATGGCGCCTTTGGTCCGGTTGGGACTGCATCACCTGCGCGAGCCAGTCCAAAACGTTCGTTCGTCCCGACTGGCTGTGCACGGGTCCTTCGCCGAAGCGATAAGCGAAAGTTGTTGTCTCCGTCATCAGGCTTTCGAGGACGTCCAACCGCCGCTCGTCGTAGGCCAGACAGTACCTGGACGCAGTCTCCTGAACCATGAGCCTGTCGGCAATGGCGGTTATCTCGCTGGGTACCGGGGCCACGGGCCGCAAATTGATGACTCCGGTCGCGTGCACCCATCCCGGGGTGCACGCGACCGGCTGCGTCGCTGCCATCAGGTGATGGTCCGGCCGCCGTCGACCAGAATCTCCGCGCCTGTGATGTAGGAGGCCTCATCGCTTGCAAGGAAGAGAACTGTCTGGGCAACTTCGATAGGCTGGCCCGCGCGCTGCAGGGGCGTCCTCGTGATGTCCGGGTGTGGGGGGCCCGCTGCGGCGAGCACTTCACGGGTCATCGGTGTTTCGATAATGCCTGGCGCGACGGAGTTGACGCGGATCCCGTCGGGGGCAAACTCGACGGCCGCAGTTTTCGTCATGATGAACACGGCCCCCTTGCTTGCCTGATAGGCCACGGCGCCTCCGCTGCCGACGTGCGCGTAGGTCGAGGACAGATTGATGATCGAGCCGCCGCTGCCGCCCTCGCGCATGAGCGCGGTGCCGTGC
This sequence comes from Arthrobacter sp. NPDC056493, assembly GCF_042795115.1. Taxonomy (NCBI): domain Bacteria; kingdom Bacillati; phylum Actinomycetota; class Actinomycetes; order Micrococcales; family Micrococcaceae; genus Arthrobacter; species Arthrobacter sp. NPDC056493. Next base: position 24,480 of record NZ_JBHTSL010000051.1, read on the forward strand.
TTCATTCCGAGCATCACACTGGTCTGATTGACGCTGATCACCTTGTCCCATTCGCCGCGGTCGATCTTCGCGATCCCCTCCAGCGAAAGAATGCCGGCATTGTTGACCTGAATGTCGAGGCGCCCAAAGCGTGTCCGGATGCTGTCCATCGCGGATTCCCAGGCTGCTTCGTCGGTGACGTTCAGTTCAATACCGAGGGCTTCTCCGCCGGCCCGTTCTACCCGGTCGACCACTGCGGCTACCCCGTCGGCGCTGATGTCGGCGACGACAACCTTAGCTCCTTCCCGGGCGAAGAGTTCGGCCTCGACGGCCCCTTGACCGCCCGCTGCGCCGGTGATCAGCGCGACCTTTCCATTGAGACGTCCCATATTGCTGTTCCTTTTCTTGCTGGAGGTTACTTAGTGGTCTTCCAGAGCTTGGTGTAGGCGCTCTTCCAGTCGATGTCCCCGTCCCACGGGACCGAGGTGACGTTGTCTTTGTTCACGAGTTTCTGGGGGACGTTCACGGTCTTGAGGTTCGCCGGGAGGCTACCGTCGAAAAGGCGGACCATCTGGTCCATGGCGGCGTAGGACTGCCACTCAACGCTGAAGGCGACGCTGGCGCTGAACGGCTGGTTGCCGGCCTTAATGGCTTGGAGCGCCTCTGGATCGCCGTTGTGGGAGACGACAGTCAGCTTGCCGTTCTGGGCGGAGCGGGTGATAACGGGGGCGATTGCCAGGGCTACAGGGTCGTAAGCGGTCCAGACAGCGTTGGCTTTGGGGTTGGCCTGGAGGATGGCCTGGAACTGGGTTGGGACCTGGCTCTGGAGGTTGGCGATCTGGAAATCGAAGTCCTTGACGATCTCGCAGCCGGGGCAGAGCTCCTTGAGCCCGTCAGTGAAGCCCTGGTGAAGCTCGACGTCGGACTGGAACTCGGAGTCGTTGACGGAGATGACTTTGCCGGCACCGTTGGTCGCCGCGGCCACGTAGGCAGCATTCGCCCGTCCGGCCTGGACGTGATCGTAGAGGCTGTTGGCGTCAGCAAAGCCTTCGGGGGCGGGCTCGAATGTGTTCACCACTTTGATTCCCGCCGACCGGGCTGCCGCAACGTCGTCCTTGACCACACTGGCGGGAACGGCGCCGAGGACGATTCCGTCTGCGTGGAGCTGGATGGCGGTGCGCACAGCTGATCGCATTTTCTGTGGATCCCCGGCCGGGTCGATCATCTGGTACCGCCAGCCGAGAGTCTTAGCAGCCTCGGCGACGGCGTCCACGCCCCGCTTGCAGCCCTCGGCCGCGTAGGCGCAGGGAATACCGATGACGAGCTTGTCCTTGGGGACGGAGACGGCATCCTTCGGGAAATCGAACTTGGTGACGGGGGCCTGTGATTGTTTGACCACGTTCTGTGCCGCAGTGATGTCGTGGCTGCCGGCGGAAGCGGATGTACTCTTCGCGCTTCCGCAACCCGTGAGAGCGAGGGCGGTCACGGCGAAGGCTGCAGCCCAGGGGGCAACGCGGCGCTTGCTGAGGATCATGGTGTCTCTTTCGACTAAGGGGGTGGGTTGATGGTGTTTTAGCGGGCGGCGCGGCGCCGGCGTCTGCCGACGAGCACCGAGGCTGATACGGCGATCATGAGGGCGACTCCGTTGAAGATGTTGGTGACCCAGGTCGCCACCCCAAGCAGGGTCAGGCCATTGCTGCCGACGGCGAGAAGGATGACGCCGATGACGGTGCCCCAGACGTTGAAGTATCCGGGCTTGATGGTGGTCGCCCCGAGGAAGGCGGCGGCGTAGGCAGGAAGGAGAAAGTCAGGACCGAGTGTCGGGGCGGCAGTGCCACCCCGGGAGGCGAGCAGAGCCCCGGCCAGCGCGGCAAGAACGCCCGCGGCGATAAAGGATGTGGCGAGGTAGCGGTCAACGCGGACCCCGCTGAGGCGTGCGGCGTCTCGGCCCATGCCCGTGGCCCGCAGGTAGCGGCCGAACGGGGTCTTCTCCATCACGAAGTAGAGCACAAGGCTCAGCACGATGGCGTAGGCGAGGACGATTTGGATACCGAATGTCTCTGTGGTGGTGAGGGCTCCGAACTCGGCCGAGTCCAGGACGAGCAGGGAGCTGTTGGTGAGCAGGAGGTTCAGGCCCGATAGGATCGTCGCCGAGGCGAGCGTGGCGATGAACGCGTTGACCCCGACCTTGACGACGAGGAAGGCATTCACGCCACCAACGGCAGCGCCGACCAGCAGGGACACCAACACTGCCACGGGCCAGGGGACCCCCGCATCAGAAAGAGCAATGGACGTGATCGCGCTGAAACCCAGGACGGCACCAAGCGACAGGTCAAACTCGCCGGCAGCCAGCGGCAGGACAGCAGCCAGGGCAAGCATCGCGGGGATCGACTGGTCGGAGAGCACAGCCTTGGCGTTATCGAATGTAGGGAAGGTGTCCGGCAGCAGAAGGGAGAAGACAGCGACCATCACGATCAGGAAGATGATCACGCCATAGGAGGTGGCGATGGTGCCGAAATCGGGAAGGCTCCTCTTTGGCTTCGGGGACCGTTGGACCTCCGATGGCGTGCTGGTGGTGGTGCTCATGGTTTCCTTCTGCTGATTCTCGTGGGTGGTCGTGCGTGATGTGGTGAAGGCGCTCATGCCGCGGCCCCGTTCGTAGATCCGTGCTGGGCACACAGGAGGGCAAGGTGCTCTTCACTGATGTCAAGTCCCGTGGCTTCGGCAACCAAGCGGCCGCGGTCGAGGATGAGGACCCTGTCGCAGAGGCCGACGAACTCCTCGAAGTCGGTCGAGGCCAAAACCACGGCCAGGCCGTCGGCCGCGAGGGACCGGACGATGTTGGCGATCTCCTGCTTGGCCAGGGCGTCCACCCCCTGGCTCGGTTCGTCGAGCAGGAGCGCGGTCCCGCCATAGCCGGCGGCGCGGGCGACAACGACCTTTTGCTGGTTCCCGCCTGAGAGCAGTCCGATGAGCTGGGAGGGAGCAGGGGGTTTGACGGCGAACTGTTCGATCAGCCGCAGTGCGCCCTCACGTTCCTTCCGTCCGTCGAGCATGCCGTTCTTCGCGAAGGCCTTCAGGCGGCCGAGGGTGATGTTCTCCCTCACCGTCATGGAAAGCACGGCGCCCTCGCGGCGGCGTTCCTGAGGAACGCATGCAACCCCGCGTGAGATGGCGGTGGCTGGAGAGTCGGGCCGGTACGGCTTGCCATCGAGCTGCATCTCTCCCATCAACGGCTTCTGCGCCCCGGCAAGGATGCGGACGAGTTCGCTGCGCCCGCACCCGACGAGGCCGGCAATGCCGACGATCTCTCCGGAGCGGACATCGAGGTCCACTTCGCGCAACCGCGGTCCGCTGATGCCGCGGGCCGAGAGGACGACGCCTCCTTCGCGTTCGCTCTGCCGGGGGAGGCGCGTCTTCTCGAGCCTCTTTCCGACGACGCGGGAGACGATGTCGTCCACTGTCATGTCCGCGATCGGCTCGTCCGCAACGAGCTTTCCATCCCTGAGGATCACGAGCTGGTCCGCGATCCGTTTCACTTCCTCGGTGCGGTGACTGACGTAGATCACCGTGCCGCCGTTGGCCTTGAGCTCCTCCAAGGAGGTCAGGATGGTGTCGACCTCCTCGACAGGGAGGGAAGCGGTGGGCTCGTCGAGGACAACGACGTTCTTTGCGAACGCGGCAACGCCCGACTCTTCCTCGTCCTGGAACGCCCGTGCCAGACCGACCATAGTACGCAGAGTCGGGTTCAGCTGTGCCACGAGGGTCCCGGGGTGGACGGAAACGCCGAACTTCGCCAACGTCGCGGCCACATGCTCATGCTGGCGGCGTTGGTTGATGGGACCGAGCAGTCCCGGGGAACGGAAGCGGTCGACAAAAGCGAAGTTGTCGGCAATCGTCAGGCTGTCGACGAGCCCGACGTCTTGGTGCAGAAAACGGAGACCTGCCTCATGAGCGGTTCGGGGCGTCATCGGCAGTCGGGCCTCCGTGTCGCCGATCGTCAAGCTGGCGCCGTCGTCGGGCTGGTAGACGCCGGCGAGGACCTTGATGAGGGTGGATTTTCCTGATCCGTTCATGCCCAGCAGAGCAGTGATCTTCCCGCGTTGTACCGAGAAAGATACGGAGTCCAGCGCTTTTTGGCTGGCGAACGTCTTGGAGAGGTTCTCTATGCGCAGCGCATTCGTCGCGACACGGACGTCGGTGTCCGAGGTGGCCATGGGGTGCCTTCCAGAGGGGATTTTGGGTGCACTAAGGGCAGGCATCGTCCTCGATCGGGATGCCTTGGCGGTAGTACTTCAAGGGGTGGTGGGGGCCGGAGTGGGCTCACGGCCCCCAGGGGAGGCGGGACCTGGTCGGTTCCGGGTTATTTAGAACGGGTTATCGAATCCGCCGAACATGTACTCGATCTGCCAGACCCCGGACTCTGCCTTGGCGAAGCGCACGCGATAGAAGCCTGAGGTGACGACCTTGGTGGTTCCTTCGCTGGCCGATGTCAGAAGCAGGTAGCTAAGAACCTCCGCGGTGGTCTCGGTCTGGGAGACAAATATGTGGTTGATAGCGTTGTGGCGCCGCTGGTCGCTCTGCGCGGCCATGTGTCCCTGCAGCCAGTCGGAGATGGCCTGACGCCCCCGAATTGGTTCGATGGCAAAGGTTCCGGCGACCGATCCTTCCCAGACCGCGTCCTCACTGAAACTGCTCTCGAGGGCAGCGATGTTCCGCTCGTCATATGACCACGCGTACCGCCCGAGTACATCGAGGATGTTCAGGCGGTCGACCAGGCCTGCCTGAGTCAGCGGTGTCTGGGAATCCCCGAAGCTGAGGAAACTGTTTGACCTTCCCCAAGCGGGGAAAGGGGTCTGCTGAACTTCAGTAGTCATCGTCGACTCCTTGGTTAGTAAAACTTTTTACTTGTTACCCGAATCACGGTACACCGCACTCGGAGGGTGTGCAATAGGTGCTCTTCAAGTGCCCGACAAGTCTTGTGCGAGCCCGGAAAAGCAGGCACAGTCATCTGGTAGTAAAAGTTTGAACGACCTTGAATTGGCCCTTTCGCCTGAGTGGAGAAGCAAGATGACCTGTCCCATCGACGACGCGGATGTCTCGGATCAGGACTTCCTGTCCTTCCCGGAAGCAGCACTGGCAGTTACCCGCGGTCGCCTCCCCTCGGCCGACCTGGAGTCGATGCGAGCGGTACTCCTCCTGCACCGCGTCACGAGCGCCATCGTGTACGACCTCGAATCGTCAGTCCACCGCCCTGCCGGTTGGTCATGGTCTTCCTTCCGGCTCCTGTTTACCCTCTGGATCTCAGGGAATCTGGAGTCAAAGCGGGCCGCAGCACTCTCCGGCATGAGCCGCGCCGCAGTTTCCAGCCTTACCAAGACACTGGAAAAGGCCGGCCTGCTTGCCAGGAGGACCGACCCGCTCGATGGCCGAAGCGTCATTCTGAAGCTCACCCCCACGGGCGCCCGCCGATTTGAAGAAGTCTTCCGCGAGCACAACTCCAGGGAGACGAGCTGGATGGGGGAACTGCCGGACGAGGACCGGGCCGCGATCATCCGCATCCTCCTCGAACTGAACCACACGGCCCGGAGCCCCTGGGTCAAGCGCCGCTGACGAAAGTAAAACTCTTGACTATCCTCGCCGGCAAAGCTATCTTCGACAGAAGCGCATGCCGCTCTGCATTCCGCCATTCCGGGGGGATTAATGCCGGGCCGCGGGTCTACCGAACTCTTCATAATGCAATTGCGCTTTTCCGACCTGCCCATTCTCCAAAGGGACCAGACGTGCCAAATTCACATCTTTTCAAGCCGCTGAACATTCGCAAGACGACGATCCGCAATCGTATTTGGGTATCGCCGATGTGCCAGTACTCGGTCGACGAGCACGACGGTGTGCCGCACGACTGGCATCTGGTGAATCTCGGACAGACGGCCGCCGGCGGAGCCGGCCTGGTCTTCACCGAAGCCACCGCCGTGAGCCCTGAAGGCCGGATCACGAGCGAAGATACCGGCATATGGAACGACGAGCAGGCCCGGGCGTGGGCGCGGGTCGTAAAATTCCTGCACTCCCAAGGCGCATCGGCCGGCATCCAGCTCTCGCATGCCGGTCGAAAAGGCTCCGACTATAAGCTTTTCACCGACAAGTGCGGGACCACTAAGCCCGTCTCAGAGGGCGGATGGGAGACTGTAGCCCCCTCACCGCTGGCCTACCCTGGCTTCGACATTCCGAAGGAACTGGATTGGGAAGGCATCGACGCAGTCGTGGACGACTTCGCCGCCGCGGCCCAACGATCAAGAGAATCCGGCTTTGACGTCGTGGAAATCCACGCCGCACACGGATACCTCATCCACCAGTTCCTCTCGCCCCTTAGCAACGAGCGCACGGACGACTATGGCGGCAGCTTGGAGAACCGGTCCCGTCTTCTCCTCCGCATCATCGCGGCCGTCCGGGAGGCCATCGGCGAGGAAATGGCGCTCTTTGTGCGCTTCTCAGCCACCGACTGGACTGAGGGCGGCTGGGATGAACACCAGAATGCCACCGTCGCCGCATGGTGCCGGGAAGCCGGTGCAGACTTCTTCGACATCTCCAGCGGCGGCATCATCAACGGCATCTTCATTTCCGTTGAGCCCGGGTACCAGGTGCCACTCGCGGAGCACGTAGGCCGCCACGGCGAGGTCGACGTCGCTGCCGTCGGACTCATCACTACCCCTGCCCAGGCAGAAGAGATCGTGGCCTCCGGGCGCGCGGAAGCGGTCATGCTTGGCCGCGAGATGATCCGGGACCCCCACTTCGCCCTCCGTGCCGCCCACGAACTCGGTGAAGAGATCGACTACTGGACCAGACAGTACAGGGGCGCGGTCTACCAGACGGCCGTCCTCGCAGAGTCCTCACGTGGAGGCGAATAACATGCAGAACGTTCTCGTCTTCGGCGCTACCGGCTATGCCGGCGCCCACATCAGCCGCGAACTTACCCACCGTGGCTTCCCGGTTACGGGAGTAGCGCGCCGTATACCGCAGGCGAATCCCGACCAGATGCTTCCGCCGATGGTCGAAGGTTCAATCTTCGATGAAGCTCTGGTCAAGCAGAACGTGCGGGAAGCGGACATTATTGTCGTGGCAGTCCCGTCCACCGCCGACGGAGCCGGAGGGGAACTGCATACAGCTATGCCCGGCCTCTTGTCTGCCGCAGCCGAGACCGGATGCAGCCGGCTTGCCGTGGTTGGCGGAGCAGGAAGCCTCAGGATGCCGCAAGGAGACCACACCCTCGCCGAGGATTCTTCGTTCCCCGACGCGGCGAAACCTTCGGCCGCTGGGCAGAAGAAGGTTTTGGACGCCCTGGAATCGGCGCCAACCGACCTCGATTGGTTCTACCTCAGCCCGCCCGCGCAATTCGGCGCCCGCTTCCCGGGTGAGAGGACAGGCCGCTATCGGGTGGGAAAGGACACGCTCCTCGTCTCAGATGGTAAATCGACGATCTCCGGCGCGGACTATGCGCTGGCGTTCGTCGATGAGATCGACCTCCCCATACACCACCAAAGGCGTTTCACGGTTGGCTACTAGCTGCATTCAACGCCGGTGTACTCGTTTGTCCTCCATCGCAGTATGAGGAACCTTCACGTCGAGGGGCCACCTGCCCCCGCCGTTATTCGATTTCCACGTACAAGCTGTTGGCTGCAGCCCATCGGGCGCGCCGAGGCAGTAGAGGAGAGTGTGCAGCGGCGGTTGCAGGGCTGCGAGCCCGAACCGCCGCTGGCGCGTGTCCCTGGTGATTCTGGCGGGGCACCAAACCGTCCGCCGCGCACCGGATCGGGGGCCGGCGATATGCCGCTCTGTCGGCGCCGGTACGCCTGTCATGCGAAGCTTCTCGCGGTGCTAGGGTTCACCCATGACACATATCGCGGGAATGGAAGCCCTCGACTCGCTCTCGATGACCGACATCGCAGTCCAGCGGACAAAGGAGCGCTTCCCGGCTACGGATGCGGACGCCATGCATCTTGTCCTGCTCCTGCACCGGGTCGCCAATGTGCTCACTTACGACCTGGAGTCGGCGGTTCATAGGCCGCGCGGTCTTAGCTGGCCTGCCTTCCGACTTCTGTTCACCATTTGGGTGGGCGGGGAATTAGAGTCAAAGGCCGCAGCGGCCCAGAGTGGCATGAGCCGGGCAGCAGTTTCCAGCCTGGTGAACACTTTGGACAACCTCGGCTTCATCCAGAGGACTTCCGATGCGCAGGACAAGCGGAAAATCCTGCTGTCCCTAACCGCAACCGGACGCTCCACACTCGAAGATGCACTCCAAGCGAATAACGTCCAAGAACAGAAGTGGGCGCAAAACCTGACCAGGGACGATCTCCAAGCCCTCATCGGGCTCCTCAGCAAGCTCGGGCAGACAGCGCAGTCCGAATGGGTGACCCACAGGGACTAGGGTCAGGAAAGCACGGGCTCCCTTCGCGGCGCCGGGAGGTTCCCTGACGCGAACTCCACCTCTTCCCAGTCGAACACATCCGCTGTCTCATCAAGGAGCTCTACCCACTCTCTTGAAGTGAGGGCCATGGCAAAGTCCTGTTCCGAGGGGAACCACAGGTTGCAGGAAGCATGGAGCTCCGAACCGCCGGCACTCAGCAGCGGACCGGGCATGGCATCCAGGAGGCAAGGCAGGCATGAGACGAGCGATGGGAACACCCTCGCATAAACAGCCTCAGCCAGCTCTGCAGCGATCCCTGACGAAGCGGGGATATTCATGACGACGTTGTGCATGGCCCAAACTTCCCAAAGCCGGAGCGGATAATCTGACACCTTGAGTCTGAAAGAAACCCGGCGCCCGAGAAAGGCTCATGCAGATAATGGCAAGAGCGGTTCAGGAATTGGAAAGCCGCTCGTCGCAGATCCGCCGCCCGAGACCACCGGTAGAATTGTGCAATGGAGCTCGACCGAATCCACAACGTGGAGGACTGGGAACGGCGCATCAGCCAGTCATACTTTCCCTTGGTAATGAACCATGCCCAATCCGACTTTGAGGCCTCCATTGCCACTGTTGACCTTCCTCGCGGGATGCGCGTTTCAAAGGTCGACGTAGAGGCGAACCACCTCAAGCGGACCGGACGGCTTGTCAGGGCAGAGCCATCCGAGCACGTCCTCGTGCTCTTCCAACACACAGGAAAAGCGATCATGCGGCAGACCGATCGCGAAGTACTTATCGAAAACGGTTCGGCCGCCATCGCGGACCCGTCCGAACCTTACGAAGTCAAGATGACGCAGGGTTCGCACCAGATGGTGCTCCTCGTTCCAGCGGCTTCGATCCGGTCGGCGGGCGCCCAGATCGCTGAGGTTCGCACGCGGCTCCTCCCGGGGAACTCTCTCGCTACCAAAACCCTCTCATCCCTCGCCGCTGACATCGTCGAGAACGGCGTTCCATCCGAAGAGGCGGAGGGCCTTGCGGCGGCTTGCTTCGACCTCTTGCGTGGGGCGCTCGGCCGACTGGGCGGCTCTCCCCCCTCTGTTGGTGCCGTCTCCCATGAAGCGCAGCGCCGGCTCGTCGAGGAGTACATCCACAGGCACCTTGGCGACCCTGGTCTTAACGTTGAAGCCGTAGCGAGGGCGCACCAAATTTCGACCCGGCATCTGGCCACGCTCTTTGGCTCCAACGTGACTCCCGGCGCTTATATCCGTCAGGCGCGCCTCCAGCGGATTTTCGATGACCTCACCAACCCAGGGTTGGCGGGCATGACCGCTGCCAGTATTGCCTCACGATGGGGCGTCGACCACTATCCCACTTTGAGTCGGGCGTTCCGCCGGGAGTTTGGGCTGACTCCTGTCGAAGCGCGCGCTTACGGGCGGTGGCCGAAGGCCGCAGAGTAGCGGCCCAGCCGTGTGCCTTCGGGCCCAGAGTGCACACGGGCTTTCATGCCCCCGGTCAGGGTGGTCAGTAGGCGACGGTGAATCGGCTGCGCCTGTGCGCGGGGTACCCGATCTCGTCGGCGAAGGCGATCGCATAGTCCTGGCCTGATATGTACGAATTGCCTTCCGCGTCGAAAAGCAGCTCGTCCCCGCCCAGACGGTACGTGCCCTTGCGTTCTCCCGGGGCATACGAGCCAAACAGTGCCGGCGGGCTAATGTAGAACCAGTCGAGATTGCCCCCGTAGTTCTGCAACAGTTCGAGGGCTTCGGCATGCAACCGGGCTTCCGGCAACTGTGACTGATTGAACTCCGGCCGGTCCATGTGCTTCACGCCGGTCCCCGGGAGGCGGAGGCTTCCCGCTCCCCCGACGATGCCGAGGCGTGCACCCGACTCAGCGACGAGTGGGAGGATCCGCTCGAGGGCCTGCGCGAAAGTGCGCCCTTCGGCGGCGATCATCCCAGCTCGCGTTGCGAGTACAACGACGTCCACGTCTTGAACCGCGCGCTTTACAGCATCAAAATCATGGATCGATCCGGTTTCGAACCTGATGCGGGGGTCAAGCGAATCGGGCTTTGAGCGGGCAATCCCCGATACCTCGAATCCCCGGTCCAGCAGCTCCTTGGCAATGTAGCCACCCGCGTACCCGGTGATTCCGAAGATTCCGGCCTTATGCATTCTGGTTTCCGTTCCTTGCGCCCTGCTTTCAGGCGCACCTGTGGTCATTTATGCCCGGACAGGGTTTCCTGCGTTGAGCCAGGTCTCATCCGGGGTCGGGAATTCGTAGCAGTCCAGGGCGGGTGTCCCCACCAGAGGATCAATCCGGGTACGGACAAGTCCGGAGAACGAGATGCGCCAACCGGCGGGTGTCCGCAGGTACTCGTCCTGGTAAAGGCCGTACCCCCGAATGCCATACATGCCCGGCACCCGAACGTTTTTGTAAATGCGGCTGTCCGGCTCCCAGGTGACATAGTCGTTCATGGTCCATACTGCGCGGACCACATCGGCAGCGATCGGTTGGAACCGTGGCATTGTCGCGCTGTGATGGCTGCGGGCGGAATCGAGGAAGGCGGAAAGAGCGGCGACGAATTCCTTTGTTGTGCCCGCGACGTTGAACGCGTATCCGGTGAACCGCGCGTTGTCCGTGAAAAGGCCCGGGACAAGGTCCCACCGCTTCGAATCAACGTAAAGGAAGTACCGCGCCTTGAGGTCGCTGATCGCGAGAAGGTCATCGAACTTCAGAGTCGGGGGCACAGTCAAATAAAGCTCCTGCTGGTGTTAGCCTTCCCTGCGGTCCTTCGGAGGGGTAGGCCGGAGAGATCAAGCGGTGGCGGGACATGTACCGGGCCCGGCCATGGATGAAGGGGTGTTACCGGCCAAAGGCGGATTCAGGAGGTTATGCCTGACTGCCCGTTTCAGTGACACCTTGGGTCCCGGGTGTCGGGATGTCCGTAGTGGCTCGTGTCAGCAACTGCCAGCCCGCGCAGCAGGCGTCGGCTGGCAGTTGCGGTTACGGGCGCCGGAAAGGGCTGGGTGAGCAACTGTTCTTACTCCCCCGGCCCCTGCCGGTCGTTGGCTTCTGCTCAAAAGCCCCGCTCGTAGGGGCCCGTCGCACGGGCATAAGTGGGGATAGCCAGATGAGGATCGGCTCCGGCGAGTCGCGCAGCGCCCAGCGCCCAGTGGGGGTCCCGCAGAAGCGCCCGACCAACAAAGACCAGGTCCGCGGCCCCGCTGGATACGAGGTATTCTGCCAGCTCGGGGCTGCTGATGGATCCCATTGCGGCGGTCATGACCCCGAGCTCCTTCTTGAGATCGAGCGCGTAGTTCGCCTGATAGCCCGGGTAAACAGGAGCCTCGTAACCAGGGACAATGTTCCCGGTTGAGACATCGAAGAGGTCCACGCCCTCTGCCATGAGCTGCGAGGCAAGCCAGCTGGATTCCTTAAGGCTTAGTCCGCCGTCGACCACGTCTTCGGCCGAGAGGCGGACGAAGATGGGCATGGAGTCCGGAACGATGCGGCGGATTTCCGATGCGATCCGAAGCACAATGCGTGAACGGTTTTCGAGGGATCCGCCGTACTCATCGGTTCGGGCGTTGGCGATTGGTGAGAGGAATTCGTGGAGCAGGTAACCGTGGGCGACGTGGAGTTCGAGGCAGTCAAAGCCCGCGGCGACAGCGCGTCGTGCTGCTTCCGCGTAGGCGCCCACAACGTCGTCGATCTCGGGTGCAGTTAGTTCCCGGGGCACGGGGAGCCCCTCGTAGGCTATGGCGGAGGGAGCGACGCCCTGTTCTTGGGCTTTCGATTTCCGCCCCGCGTGGGCCACCTGAAGGCCCATCTTCGCGCCGTGCTCGTGCGCGAAGTCGACGATGCGGGCCAGGCCGGGGATGTGTTCATCACTCCACAACCCGAGGTCGGACGTGCTGATGCGTCCCTCGGGGAGGACCGCGGTGACCTCAGTCATCACGAGACCGACCCCGCCGAGGATCCGTGCGCCGTAGTGCACCAGGTGCAGATCCCTGGCGACGCCGTCTTCGGCGGCCATGTACATGAGCATCGGCGACATTGCGATGCGGTTGCTTACGGTCATGCCCCTCACGGTAAGGGGTTCGAAGAGCGTGCTCATTCCTGTCACCAGATCGAAAGTCCGCCGGTGACGGGGATGCTCGCGCCCGTGATGTTCCTGGCGCGGTCCGAGGCGAGGAACGCCACGGCTTCCCCGATGTCCTCGGGAGTCTGGCCGCGGCGAAGCGGTATCTTGGCCTCCTGCATAGCCCACTGTTCCGGGTCCAGTCCATCCCACAGACGGGTCTTCACCACGCCGGGGCAGACGGCGTTCACGGTGACACCGGAGGGTCCCAGCTCGAGTGCGAGGGTCTGGGTGATGGCGACGGCCGCGAACTTTGAGGCGTTGTAGGGGGCGTATTCCTCGATTGCCTGCTTGCCGCAAAAGGAAGCCACGTTAATGATCCTGCCATCGCCCTGTCCCGCCAGGGCCTTGCCCGCAGTCTGCGCGGCAAAGAATGTGGACTTGGCGTTGATGTTGTTGATGAAGTCCCAATCACGCTCGGTAACCTCGTCGTAGGGCTTTTGCATTGCGACGCCGGCATTGTTCACCCAGATGTCGAACTGCCCGAATTCCTGGCGAGCCCGGGCGATAAGCCCCTCGGCAGCTTCGAGATCGGTGACGTCATGCTGGACACCGATTGCTTTTCCGCCGGCCGCAACAATCTGTTCTGCCGTCAGCTTCGCCTGTTCGCCGTCGAGGTCACTCACGACGACCGCGGCACCATGCCTGGCGAGGACCGTGGCGATACCCTGGCCAATACCTTGGGCTGCTCCTGTAACGATGGCCACTTTGCCATTCAATTCGGACATGTCGTCCTCCATTCGACTGGGGCGGAGGACGCCTTGGGCCCGCTCCGCAATGAGTTGTCTCTAGGAGACTAGGCGGAGGCAGATATTTAGTCAAGAGTTTTACTATCTGTTCGGCCTAGGCTCTATGGGGCTGGGGAGTCTGCCCGGAAGTCGGACGGGACCATGCCGTAAGCCCTTTTGAACGCCCTCGTGAAAGATGTGGGGTCGGGGAATCCGACCCGGAGTCCGATGTCGAATATCGCCGTGCTGCGGTGGGCCGGAGCCCGAAGAAGGTGCGCCGCGGCCTTCATCCTCGTGTCCCTGATGAAGGTTGCGGGGGAAGTTCCGGCATTGGAAAAGATTTTGGCAAGGAGCCGAGGCGAGATGCCCAGATGCGCTGCGACGCGGTCGGGTCCGAGCAGCGGATCCCTGTACCGCGCAAGGATGAAATCCTGAGCGGCCCGGAGCAGTGCCTCGTGGCCGAGGAGCCCCCGCCGGCGTGACGGGTCGGCGGCGTAAACGCCCGCCAGAAGATCTAGGGCCGCCGAGGCCATTGACGTGGCGGCTACTCCCTGCCCACCGTCGGAAAGGCCGGCGTCGCCGGCTGGGGATCCGGTGCCGTCGAGCTCGACGAGCTCCAAGAGGACAGCCCTCAGTGCCCTGCCGACTGGGCTCCCGTGGGCGTGTACCACCCGACCTGCCTCAGCCTCAAGGCGGGATGCGGTCGCCCGAGGAACCTTCACTACCGTCTGCTGCAGCGGAGTTGTGAAGTCGAACAGGTAGGGCAGCCGGGTGTCAATCAGGACGGCGTCCCCCGGACCAAGCAGGGAACGCTCTCCCTTGTGCTCAACCCGGCCCTGCCCTCCTCCTTCCTGGAAGACGATCATCAGGTCGTCGGAGTCGTGCCGGCGCGTTTGGATCGGCGTTCTCGATACTCCGAAGGGACCCGCGGCGAGGAGGTGCAGGGAAAGGTCGGGGATGACAGAGGTCGCCTTGATTCCCGCCCCAAAAGACGGGGCAGCCCAATCGACTGTGCAGAGCTGAAACTGCTCGGTACAGAGGGCCTCCCACGCGTCGGACGACTGCGCGCGATACTCAATCACCCTGTTGATTCTACGCGCGCCCTTGTTTCTGGATTCCTTCGGGCGCTTACCGCCTAAAGGCTACGGGCGAGTCTCCCAGCCTGCGCGGTCCGCATCCTCTCCCGTCCGAGCTGCCGCACAATGCGCAGATTGCCGAGAACCCCGTGCAGATTTTGCCGTCTCAACTGGCTCAAAGACTTATAGCGTTCTGATTCCCTAACACGCCTAGCGCCCTACCCAAGGGAGAATTCCATGGAACAACGCGACAGCATCGTCGAATCGCGCTCGTTCGACCACGTACCCGAAACGGAACGGCACGGAACCATCCGCAGCCAGGTCCAGTTCTGGTTCATGGTCAATGCCACACTGATTACACTCTTCACCGGAGCCGTCGGACCAGCAATGGGGCTGGGACTGACTTGGACGCTGCTCGCCGTCATTGTCGGCAGCATCTTTGGCACGCTGTTTCAGGCCTTCCACGGGGCCCAAGGTCCACACATGGGCCTTCCGCAAATGATCCAGTCCCGCGTCCAGTTCGGCTCCAAGGGAGCCGTGCTCCCCTTGGCTGCCGTAACCATCGTCCAACTCGGCTTTGCGATCTTCTTTATTCAAACGGCTTCGTCATCACTTGCCGCCATCACCGTTGACCAGACGGCGGTCTTCGACATCGTCATCGGCGCTTCCGCGGTCGTTCTCGCCATTGTGGGATACAGCCTCCTGCTGCGGGTGGAAAAGGTCGCCTCCTACATCACGCTGGTAAACCTCGTGCTCCTCACAGTTGCCGCGGCCGCGGTCCTCCCGATCGGCGCCCTCCTTGGAAACAGCGCGTTCGTGCCGATCGCGTTCCTGGCCCAGTTCGGTGCATCGGCGATGTACCAGATCGCAATCGCGCCGATGGTCTCGGACTACACCCGTTACCTTCCGTTCCGGACCAGCGGTCGTGCCGTCTCTGCCGCAGTCTTCGGCGGTACCCTGCTCTCCGCAGTGTGGCTCGAGGCCCTCGGCGCAGCACTTGCCCTTGCTGATCCGCAGGGAGCCGACCTCATTTCCGGAATCCGGGACATGGGAGACAGATTCGGGTTCGGACTCGGCACAGTATCAATGGCCGTGGCCGTCATGTCCTGCCTGATTACATGCTCCCTCTCCTTCTACAGCGGAAGCGTCTCACTCCTCAGCGCCTTCGAAGCCTTCCGGCCGCTGAAGTCGACCGGAGCGGTGCGCGCCATCGCCCTGGCCGCCGCCGGCATCGTCGTCATCACAGCAACTCTCTCCCTGCCGGCCGACTTCCTCCCTGTCTTCAATGCCTTCCTGAGTATCCTGGGCTACTTCCTTATCCCGTGGACGGCCGTGAACCTCACGGACTACTACCTCGTGCGCCGCGGCGTGTACTCAATCACCGACATCATGAAGTCCGACGGGGGGATCTACGGGCGATGGGGTATGCCCGGCATGATCAGCTACGCCATCGGCTTCATCGCCATGATCCCGTTCCTCAGCAGCGCGATCTACACCGGTCCCATTGCTACGGCCTTGGGAGGTGCCGACATCTCCTTCGTCGTCGGGCTCGCCGTAGCGTCGGGCTCGTACCTTTTGATCATGCGGGGCCGTGACTTCTCGGCAGAGTTTGAGGCCGTCCGCGCTGCCCCACTGAACACTCTCGGCCACCCGCAGACCAGCACCCCAGTGCCGGCGGAACCAATGGAAGGAAACATCCCAGCATGACGAACCAAGCGACAACAGGGGGCGCATTGCGTCTTCTATGGCCCCAGTGGCAAGGGGCCGCGCCCAACGTCGTAAGCGCACTCGCGCCCGAACTCCCACTCAGCATTGCCCAGACCGGCTATTCTCTCGGCACCCGGATCCTGGACTTGCTCGTACCACCCGCGCCAGGCCAAAGGACCGAGAGTGTCCCCGTGACCGAAGATTCCCCGGATCCTGAAACAGAGAAGGGCATCTACGCCAGGAACGTTGTCATAAGCCAGCTCCATGCCGCACTGGGGATCCTCCAGGAGGCCGACCCCGAACGGGTCACCACGCTCGGCGGTGAATGCTCGGTCAGTGTGGCGCCATTCAGCCATCTGGCATCAAAGTACGGCGATGACCTCGCCGTCGTCTGGCTCGATGCCCACCCGGACTGCACCCTCCCCGAAAGCGACTACGACGGCTACCATGCCATGGCCATCTCGCACCTCACCGGCCACGGCGACCCCGAAGTCCTCGACGCACTGCCGGCAACCATCGACCCGTCGCGCGTGGCCCTCGCGGGTCTGCATGCTTGGGCAGAGGACGAACTGCCGAACGTCCAAAATTGGGGACTAAAAACATTCGCACCCCAAGTACTCAACCAGGGCGCAGACAGCCTGCTCGCATGGTTCAAGGCCACCGGGTGCTCAAAACTGGCCATTCACCTCGATGTGGATGTGATCGACAGCGCCGACGTCGTCTTGGGGCTCGGCATGGAACCCCAAGGGCTTACAAGGGATGCCGTCACTAAAACGATCGCAGCGCTTCAAAGCTCCGCAGACGTGGTCGGGCTTACTGTTGCAGAGTACGTTCCGCGCCAGGTCCTTGCACTCCAAGACCTCCTCACAAGCATCGAATTCCCCGTATAGGAGCATCAGGTGAACTACACGCTCGCCTTCCTCACACGCCCCAAGAACGGCCTGTCCCTGGAAGAGTTCTACGCCCACTACACAGACGTTCACCGCCCGCTGGCCGAGAAGCTGCCCGGACTGGTGGCCTACCGTCAGACACGGATCCTCAAAGAGGGATACCGCGGCGAGGACGCAATCGACTACGCGGCGTACTCCGAGGACACCTTCGAAACCGAGGAAGCCGCAGCGGCATCATGGAAATCACCCGAAGCTGAAGGGACTGCCCCCGGTTTTGTTGACTCCTTGATCTAGCGAGCTTGTGCTCGTGGAAGGATGTTGACCATGCCCACGCCGTATGGGGCGGAGTTCCG
>NZ_JBHTSL010000052.1:0-40844 GCF_042795115.1 Arthrobacter sp. NPDC056493
GGGTCACATAGCGCCCAAAGAAGGCGGCAAATTGGGCGCTAAGTGACCCCGCGTTGCCGTCTTCGCACCTGCTCAGCCCGTATCGGACCCGGGGTTGGTCAATAATCATTCCGCAGGTCGGTGCTTGCGACGCCCGCGTTGCAGTGGACGCACGCCGTTCGCCGGACTACGGCAGCGGCTGCCGTTCCCCGACGATCACCGCGTCCTCGAGCGTGACGTACGTCCGCCGTCGTCGTTCCAGCCTTTCCTGCTGCGAAGGCGACGGGATCCGCGCACCCTTGGCCCGGTTGCACCCGCTGCACGCGGCGACGAAGTTCTGCAGGCTGGTGGAGCCGCCCTTGGACCAGGGATAGAAGTGGTCGCCATGTTCGGCGGGGCGGGAACAGCGGCGGCCGAAGCCCGCCTCCATCTCGCACTGGCCGTCGGCCCGGGCCATTCCTTCGCGGCGCTGTTGCCGGGTGAAACGGCGGACGGGATCCCGCCGCCGCACATCCCGGGAGCGGATGATGAGCACCGTGATCACCAGGGCAACAATGACGAGCCCCGGGGCCGCGACCGCCGCCAGGACGCCGTCGAACATCTTGCCCAGGATGTCGGTGACCGACGGGCCGGCGTCGCCGAAGGTTGTGTGGACTGTGTTCGGCTGGAAGGAAAAGACGAACGCTGCGGCGAGCCAAACAATGGCCGCGGAGTATGCCATCCGAAGGGACACCCGTGTCCAGTAGATGCGCTTCAGTTCCAGCACTGTATGTTCCCCCAAGTTGGCTGCGATGCCAGATGTTCCCTACTTGGGCGATTGTATGCTCAGAGCTCTGCCGCAGATCAGTTCTGGGCGTTTTCGGAGCGTTGAGCTCTCCGGCGTTCCAGGCTCTTGCGGACTCGGCCTCTGCGCGAAGCCCTTCCGTGCAGAAACAGATGCTCGACAAAGGCCAGTGCTCCTTCGATGAGCAGGAGTATGAAGTCAACGACCATGCGGCCCCCTTCGTGGCTTCGATCCGTACTCGCCCATTCTTCCCGACGTCGCCGCCGTTACACTGCAGCGCTACGACGCGGCCGAATTGAAGCCTGGGTCTGTCGTCGCAGTTTCGAGCAGCCGGTCAAAGCTGCCGATTCCGTAATCGGGAGGGATGGCTGCGATGACGATCCGCGTCGTGGTGACCGCCTCCGTCTTCGGCTTGTTGCTCTGCTTCGGCAGCTGTGCCCGAACCACCTTCAAGCGCAGGCCGGACACCCCGTTCACCAGCAGCGGGTGGCTGCCGCCCTCGACCAGGAGGGAACGGAGTTCATCCGGCGAGAGTTGCGTCGTCCGGTCGGCCGTCAGCTCAAGCATCACCTCATTGACAGTTCCGGTCAGCCGCTGCAAAAACGCCCGCTCGCGCGAATTCGTGCCCAGGATGGCCAGAACCGTGAACGTCGTAGCGAAGATTCCGACGAACACAATCGTGGCGCCGACGTCCCTGAGGCCAGGCGCAAAGATCATCAGGATCAGGCACAGCACGAAGCCGACGATAGAAAGCCCGCCGAACATGGCGCCCGCGCCGTCGGCCGGCCTGCCCGTCCATTCCTTGGAGGTGAAGCTGCACACTTCCCGGGTCTCGGTGCGTGGAGTTGCCATGATCAGTTCCCTTTCACTTCCAGCAGGGCCTCGGCCAGAATGATTGCTTCCCGCGCTTCGCGAAGACTTTCCCGAAGGCCCGGATCCGGGAAGCCGAGACTGAGGCCCTCCGGGGAGAGGGAAAGATCATCGGCGGCCTTCCGGAGATTTTCCCGCTCCAGCGCGAGCATCCGGGACGACGTCAGCTTGACCCTGCTCTTCTCCAGTTCAAACAGGGACGTGTTGATCTGGTCCCGGCGCGCCCGGATCGACCGGCACACTTCCTGCACGCGCTGCGTCCGACTGGTGAACATCCGCTCCATCTTGGCTGCAACGTCCTGAAGTTCCCTCAGGGTGCTGTATCTCCGCGCCTCACGTGGCCCGCTGTGCCGGGCCAGAAGCTGACTGATGAGCGAGAGGCGCTGACCCCACAGCTCCAGCCCTGTCTGGTTCTGGGTGGCGAGCATTTCCGCAGCCCCCAGGGCCGTGCTGAGGGCATTCCGCCGCGGAGTGAGCTTGCCGGCCGCGGCGTCCAGCCGTGCGATGAACTCTGCGTAGTTGTCGAGCGACGGCGGAGCGGGGCTTTCCTCCCTGCTCGCCACCCGCATGGTGGGCTGGGCAGGCGGCCCGTTGGCCGCCGTCGGACTTTCCTTTTTTGTTCCGGCGCGCGGAGGATTCGGCGGCCTTCGCGGCGGGACGGCGCGGGGTTCTGGTCCGGAGTCAGGTGCGCCGTCACTCATGATCAGTCATCCCCATTCATGATCCGCCCACGGCCGCTTCACACCGGCCGTGAACGAAGCAGGAGCGCCCGCGCACCTGCCTGTGAATGCCCATTGTAAAGCGCGGAACTGACGTTGTCTCCGGCTCGGTTTCGCAGGCTCAGCCAGCGACTGCTCCTGACCACCCACCCGGAGTTTTTGTCCAGATAATCCACGTTTGACACGATTCATGTCGCGATACCTGCCCAAAAACTCGGGGCTTCGGCCGCCCGGCGTGCTTCGGTCAGGGATTCATCTCACGTCCCAGGCGGGAACAGTGGCCGGTACACCGGCGGGAAGGCGTTCGCGGGCAGGGTGTCACGTTTGGGCGGGTCTGCCGTGATCGGGTCGTTGGTCCGCAAATTGGCCACCGCGTACTGCACCATCATGTCGTGGTCCTCGTGGACCAGGTTGTGGCAGTGGATCATGTACCTCCCTCCTTCCTGAGCCGTGGCGTCGAACTGCATCAGCGCGGTGATGGATTCGTTCTCACCTGCGTAGAAGACGTCTTTGGGGCCGAGCTCCCAGGCGAAGGGTTTGCCGCCGTTGGTGTTGCGGGCGATGATCCTGGCATCGATCAGGTGGATGTGGACGGGGTGGAACCATCCTCCGGACTGGTTGATGATGGTCCACTGCTCGACGGCGAAGGGCTGCGGGTTGCCGAACAGCTTGGTGAACCCGGACCTTTCGATGTCGTCCCACAGGACCCCGTTGATGCTCCATTGGCCATTCTGGCGCTCGAACCTGAGCTGCCTCTTCACCGTAGCCATCTGCGGCGTCAGGCTCATCGTGTCGATGCCGCCCCGGGACGCGGTGGGCGAGCCCCCGTTGTCCAGCCTCGACGGGATAGAGGAGATGGACCCTGCCCCGGAACCCGAATCGGCCACTACCTGGAACCGCATGATCTTGTTCGTGTTGGCAAAGTCGATGTTGTTCTTGTTGCTGAGGTTGCGCAGGTCGACGGTCTGCCCGGGCCTGTACTTTCGGAAATCGATGAGGATTTCGTAGCGCTCCGCTGTGCCCTGCCGCCACGACGACACAGCCTGGACCACCGGTGTCATGCCGGCATCGGTGCCGACGATATAGACGGGTTCACCGTTGGAGAGGGTAGGCCGGTAGGAGCGTGAGATTGACGCATCGAGCACGCGGAACCGATAAATGCGTGGCTTGACCCTCATCGTGGGCCAAGGCACCCCGTTGACCAGGATGATGTCGCCCCACAGCCCCTTTTCGCCGTTGTCGTTGTAACCGAGCGAGCCGTCCGCCTGGAAGAGTGCGTCGGAAATCATCAGCGGCACGTCGAACTCCCCTTGCGGCAGCTGCGCCCGGTCAAAACGGTCCGACAGGGGGTAGAACGCTGCGAGTCCCGAATACACATTCTGTGCGGTGATGTGGTGCTTGTGGTCGTGGTACCAGAGCGTGCGCGATGTCTGCCTGTTGGGGTAGTGGTAGTTCTTGAAGAAGCCGGGAACGGTGATGTCGTTCGCATAGCCGTCGTACTGGGGCAGGGACGCCGAGCCGTGCAGGTGCGTGGAGGTGCTGAACGTCCCCGGCTGGAGCAGGCCGGTCTGCGGGAACGCGTTGCGGATCCGCACCTCGATCCTGGTGCCCTGCTTTGCCCGGATGGTGGGACCCGGGAAGATTCCGTTGAACCCGGCCACAGTGGTGGTGAGCCCCGGCAGCATCCGGGCTTGACCGAGTTTCTGGGTGAGTGCGTAGCGCTCGAACGGTCGTTTCGGGTCACCGCCATCGAAGCCCCGCTGAAACGGCACGAGCTCCGCGGGCCGCCGGAAGACGCCCCTGAACGGGACGGGCGTGTTCTGCGGGGCAAGCTGGCTCTGACTTATCGGCTCTGTGGTGGCCGCCGCCTCGGCGCCTGCCAACACGCCGGTCATGGCAGCGCCCACAACACCCAGTTTCAGTACTTCCCTGCGAGACGCCATTGTCTCCTCCTGCATCGGGATCAGCCGTATTGAAATACAAAGGCCCGCGGCTTTTTAGCCGCGAGTCCGTCCTCCCCCTTGGAGATGCAGAGACCTAAGGTGCAACGACGCAAGTGTCCGCCGAGCACACTGGGAAAATCTTGCAGGCTCTGCCAGCGTGGACAGGGCCTCACCCTATATGGGGCGTTAACCGCCGCGGGGTGGCTGGTTCCGGGTCCTGGATCGTGGCCGGTTTCGGTACGCGAGAGGGATGTTTTCTTCCTCGCGACGGCGGCTTCTGGGCAACTGAAACCGCCCTTCCGTTGACGCCGGCGCGACATCGGCCGCGGAAAGGCCGTCGGAACCGGAGACCTGATGGCAGGCTTAGCGGGAGGCCGATGGAAATAATTTTGCCCGGGTGTCCTTTTGGCGGCATCCCGTCCGTCGTACTGGTGTAGCAACCCCTAAAGAAGGAGTCATCGTGGAGTACATGCTTTTCATCTGCAGCGATCCCACAGCGCCGAAGTACGTGGCAGCCGAGGACAACATCGAGGAATGGGTGGCCGAGATGGAGGCACGCGGCGTCGCCCTGCACGGCGACCGGCTGCGTCCCGTCGAGGACGCCACCACCGTCACCGTCCGCGGCGGCGAGGTAGTGGTCTCGGACGGGCCCTTCGCGGAGACCAAGGAATGGATCGCCGGTTACGACGTCATCAAGTGCTCCGATCTCGACGAGGCCATCGAGGTGGCGTCCAAGCACCCCATGGCACGGTTCGGCAAGATCGAGATCAGGCCCGTGTGGCCGTTCGGCGAGTAGCCGTCCGCCCGGCGGACGGCTCCGCTGACCGGAGTGGAGACCCAGTGGCACCGACGACGGCGGCCGTCCAGGCCGCCGTCGAAACCGCCTCCGCCGCCGAGACCGCGCGGATCACGGCAACACTCATCCGCGTGACGGGCGACTGGAGCCTGGCCGAGGACTGTGTGCAGGACGCGTTCGCCCGCGCCCTGGCAGACTGGCCGGAACGCGGCATTCCCCGGAACCCCGGGGCGTGGCTGACAACCGTGGCCAGGAACAGGGCGATCGACCGCATGCGGAGCGCTGCCAGCGAACGGAAGGCCGTCCGTGAACTGACAGTTCTTGCGGAGCTCGAGGGGCTGGCCGAAGATGCCGTCATTGATCCGGCGGCCGACGACGACCGGTTGCGTTTGATTTACACCTGTTGCCACCCAGCCCTCCCGCTCGATGCCCGGGTGGCGCTGACGCTGCGTACCGTCGCGGGGCTCACCACCGCCGAGATCGCGCGCGCGTTCCTGGTCTCGGAGGCCACCATGTCCAAACGGCTGGTCCGGGCCCGGACCAAGATCCGGGATGCAGGAATACCGTACCGGGTGCCGCCGCCGGAGCTGATCACCGAACGCACGGCGGGGATCCTGGCCGTGCTGTATCTGCTGTTCAACGAAGGCTACTCGGCCACCGGCGGCGACTCGCTGATCCGCGAGCCGCTGGTCCGGGAGGCCATCCGCCTCGCCCGGCTGCTGAATGCCCTGCTCGACGGGTCCCAACAGGAACCGGAGGCCATGGGCCTGCTGGCACTCATGCTGTTCCACCACGCCCGGCGGACGGCACGGACTGACGCGGCGGGGGACCTGGTCACTCTGGAAGACCAGGACCGCGCACTGTGGGATTCGGCTGCCGTTGCAGAGGCTGCCGCGCTGCTCGCGGCCGCCGGCCGGCTCGGCATTTCCCGCGGTGCCCGGCCCGGGAGCTACCGGATTCAGGCCGCCATTGCGGCGTGCCACATGACGGCCGGCAGCCCGGACAGCACGGACTTCGCCCGGATCGCCATGCTCTACGACGCCCTGGCGCACATTGCACCATCGCCCGTCGTCGAGCTCAACCGTGCGGTCGCCGTCGCCATGTCCCAGGGGCCGGAGGCGGGGCTGGCGCTGATCGAGCAACTGGACCGGACACGGTCACTCGAGGGCTACTACCTGCTGCCGGCCGCGAGAGCGGACCTTCTTCGCCGGCTGGGCCGAAAGGCGGAGGCCGGCCTCGCGTACCGGCGGGCCCGGGACCTCGCACCGACGGAGGCTGAGCGCCGCTACCTGGACAAACGCCTCGCCGAGACCAGCCCCGCGTGCCCGTCCGAATCCAGCCTGAACACGCACTCGGCACCTGCCGGGAAGGAACAACAATGAAACATCTGATGCTGATCCCCAACAATGTTGAAATCTGGAACGCCCTGTCCGCCTCCGAGATCGAGGCGATCATGCAGGCGCACACCTCCCTGCAGCAGGAGCTCCGCGCTTCGGGGGAGTTCGTGGAGGCCCATGAGCTGGGCGAGGAGGCGAAGTTCGTCAGGCACAACGGCGCCGGGTACGCCGTAACCGACGGTCCGTTCATCGAGACGAAGGAAATTGTGGCCGGCTACTACGTCGTCGACTGCGTGGACACAGCCCGCGCCGTGGAAATCGCCGGTAAGCTCGGCGAGGCCCGGCTGTGGCCGATCGAGGTGCGCCGGATCGACCCGTGAGGTTCCGGGCCGGGAAACTCCGGGCTCAGCCGCGGCCGTCCGGCCCACGGCCCCGGCGGAGCAGGTACCCCGTGGCGGCATAGCCCGCCGCGATCACCAGGACACTGCCCAGCCAGCCGAGCGCCAGGACGGCCAGCGTGAACCCGTCCCTGTCCTCGTACGGCGCGAGCGACTGGCCGGCCACGATCACCCGTCCGTCGGAGGGCCTCGCGATGATCGCCAGCCGCAGGCCGGGCTCCGGCTGCCAGGTCACGGCGTCGTACCCAGTTCTCCTGGCCGCCTCCAGCACCCCGGCAGGAATCAGCGGCAGTTCCTTGTGCAGGGTGGCTGTCCCTGATTCCGGCCTGTCGTCGGCGCCGTACACCAGGATGAACACGCCGCTGTCCGGGGTCAGCTCCAGGCGGGGTCCGGCGCTCGCGGTCCCCGCGCCGATCAGCTGGACCTGCGCAGCGGCGGCGGCCGCCGGAGCGTCATTGGCCGACCGGCGTTCCACCTGCTGAAGCACAAGGTAGACGCTGCCGAACAGTGCCGTGACGACTACCGCCGCCGTCAGCCACCCGATGATCCTGCCCATCGCCGCCTCCCAGGGGACACTGCCACTGTGGGACCGGCAGCTTGGGAAAAGACTGGACTGACGGCCGACGGCGGCAGCCGCCGGCCGCCGTCGGGCTCACCTTACAGACGCCGACGGCGGTACCCTCACCGAACGCCGTCGGGGTTCCGGGCGGCGAAAAGTGTGGCGAGCCAGACGAGGCCGGCGAGGACGGCATAGCCGGCGGTGATGACAGGGAGGCTGAGGACGCGGCTGGCCTGGCCGGCGATGAGGCTGGGGACAGCGGACCCGGTGTAGGAAATGGCGTAGATCACGGCGAGCAGGCCGGCACGCTCGCGGGGGAGCGCCTCGGGCAGGAGCGTGTTCATGCTGCCGGAGGTGGCGAGGCCCATGCCGATGCCGCCCACGACGCCCGCACCGATGTACAGGCCGAGAATTCCGGCCATGCTGGCAAAGGCAAGGCCGTGCCCAGCGGTGGCCACCAGCGTCATTCCGATGCGCTGTGCGGCCGCGGGGCTGAAGCGTCCCGCAATGAACCCGCCCAGGAAACTCGGCGCCATGTAGGAGGCGAACACGGCGGCCGCGACCAGTGGACTGTGCGAGCCGAGGTTGTCGGCGGCGATGGAGGGGCCGAACGAGGTGAAGTAGCCGCCGAACGCCCAGGTGGCCACGAAGATGCCCGACGCGAGGGGCAGGAAGGGGCGGGACGCCATCGGGACGGCGAGCCGCGGGATCAGCGAGGACCACGCGCCGGGGGTCCGGGCAACGGTCTCTGGACGGGTGGCGAGAGCTGCCGCGCAGCCCAGCAGGAGCGCGGCGAACACGCAGAAGGTGAGCTCGCGCGGGGCGGGTGCGAACTCGACGAGCAGTCCGGAGAGGAAGACGCCGAGGGTGAGGCCGACGGTTGCGGCGGCCGTGGTCACCGCCGCGACAAGCCACCGCGGTCGCCGGGGAGCGGTGTCCACGATGTAGGCGCCGATGGCGCTGGAGGCGAGGCCGGCGGCAAGGCCCTGGAGGGCCCGGCCGAGCAGGAGGGGGAGGAAGCTGTGGACCCACAGCAGGGTGAGGCAGCCGGCGACGGCGAGCAGCAGCGCGGCAATCGCGACGGGGCGGCGCCCGTGGTGGTTGGAAAGCCGGCCGAGGACGATCAGGGCGAACACGGCGCAGACAAAGTACGTGACGGCCACCAGCGAGAACTGGTCGTTGGTCAGGCCGTCGGCGCTCCGGTAGGTGTCGTAGAGGGGGATCGCCGCGGCGCCGGCGGCGAACACGGAGACGAACGAGACGGTGGCCGCGACGAAACCGCGCCCCTCGGCGGGGGCGGCGGTTCGGCCGGGGCGGGGGTGTGTTTGCGTCATGTGCTTTCTTAGGTGCCGTCGGGCCTTCCGTCAGCGGTTGACGTATCCCAGGTGCTGGCTGTTGTAGCGCTCGCCCTGCACGCCGATCCGCCGCGCGAGGGCGTCCAGGTCGGCGACCTCGTCGGCGGAGAGGCTCACGGCGGTGGCGCCGGCGTTCTCCTCGATCCTGCCGGTGCTGCGGGTTCCCGGAATGGGCGCGATCCACGGCTGCTGTGCGAGCAGCCACGCCAGCGCGATCTGCGCGGGGGTGGTGCCCTTGCTGCCCGCGAGGGCGGCGACGTGCTCCACGAGCGCGGCGTTCGCGGTCCGGTTTTCCTCGGTGAAGCGGGGGATGGTGGCGCGGACGTCGCCCTCGGCGAAGGAGGTGGCAGTGCTCACGGTGCCGGTGAGGAAGCCCTTGCCGAGCGGGCTGAACGGCACGAACCCGATGCCCAGCTCGGCGAGCGTCGGAAGCACCTCCGCCTCGGGGTCGCGGGTCCAGAGAGAGTACTCGCTCTGGAGGGCCGTCACCGGCTGCACGGCGTGGGCGCGGCGGATGGTCTGGGCGGACGCTTCCGACAGCCCGAAGTGCCGGACCTTGCCTTCCGCGATCAGCTCGCCGACGGTGCCGGCAACGTCCTCGATGGGAACGTCCGGATCGACGCGGTGCTGGTAGAACAGGTCGATGACGTCGGTGCGCAGGCGCTTCAGTGAGGCGTCGGCGACGCGGCGGATCTGCTCGGGCCGGCTGTCCAGGCCCACGCTCTTTCCGTCCTCGATGCGCCAGCCGAACTTCGTGGCGATCTGCACCTGGCCCCGGATCGGCTCGAGGGCCTCACCCACCAGCTCCTCGTTGACGTACGGGCCATACACCTCGGCGGTGTCGAAGAAGGTCACCCCGAGGTCGAACGCGGAGCGGATCACCGCGATCATGTCTCCGCGGCTGCCGGGGTTGGGCCCGTAGCTCTGTGACATGCCCATGCAGCCCAGTCCGATAGCGGAGACGGTCAGGCCTTGTCCGAGGGTTCGTGTGTGCATCGTTCGGTCTCCGTTGCGGTCGGTGGTCAGTGGTTTGGCGAGAGGTCCCGGGCGAGAGGTCCCGGGCGAGGGGTCAGGACTGGGTGCCGTTGTACTCGTCGTCGGTGATGTGCTCGAGCCAGGTGGTGGTCGTGGCGGGGTCGTCACCGTTCTCCAGCATGGCGATGTGTTCCATGAAGCAACCCGGTGCGGCGGCGTGCCAGTGCTCTTCGCCGGGCGGCGTGTACAGGGTCTGGCCGGGGTGGACCTCGATGATCTTTCCGTCGCGGCCACCGAACCGGGCGACGCCCTGGGTGACGCGGAGGTACTGCCCGCGGGCGTGGGAGTGCCAGGCGGTGCGCGCGCCGGGAGCGAACCGGACGGTGGCCACGATCATGCGCTGATCACTTTCGTGCGGCAGGGCGATCGGATCCAGCCACACATCACCGGCGAACTGCTCGGGCGGGTTCTTGCCGGTGGGCCTGGTGGGTTCGATGTTCATGCGTTCTCCTTGCGGGTGGTGGAAGTCGATTCGGTGGCCGCATGCGACGCCGCGGCGGCGGTGGCCGCCGTCGTCGTTGCTGTCGCCGTCGTTGTCGCCGCCCAGCTGGCGAGCAGCCGGAGGCCGTCCTCTGACGGGGTGCCGGGGTCGGCGCTGTAGGCGGTAAGCGTCAGTCCGGGTGCGTTCGGGAGTTCAAGGGCGTCGAACGCCAGGTGGAGGTCCCCGACGGAGGGATGGTGGAAGTCCTTGTAGCCCCCGCGGTGGAGGCGGACGTCGCGTTGCGCCCACCGCTTGCGGAAGTCGTCCGAACGGGTGGACAGCTCCCCGATCAGCTCGGTGAGGGACTTGTTGAACGGGTCGCGGCCCGCCTCTGTATGGAGGAGGGCTACGGAGGTGCTGGCCGCCTTCTCCCAGTCCGGGTAGAGGAGATGGGCGCGGGGGTCGAGGAAGGCGAAACGCGCGAGGTTCACGGGTGCGGCGTCCTGGCCGTACACCTCGGAGTACAGGGCACGCCCGAGGCTGTTGATTGCCAGGACGTCCAGCCGGCCGTTGCGGACAAACGCGGGCACGCCGACCATTGAGTCCAGCAGCCTTTGCACGCTGGGGGTCACAGCCTCGCTGGGCTTGCGCCGCGGCCGCGCCGAGGGGGACGCCGCGCGGGCCAGATTGTGCAGGTGGTCCCGTTCGGCCTCGTTCAGCTGCAGCGCCCGGGCGAGCGACTCGAGCACGCTTTCAGAGACGCCGGCGAACGAACCGCGCTCCAGTTTGGTGTAGTACTCCACCGAGACGCCGGCCAGCAGCGCAACCTCTTCGCGGCGCAGCCCGGGGACACGCCGGGTGCCTCCGAACGTGGGCAGGCCCGCCTGCGCCGGGGTGAGCTTCGCGCGCCGGGTGGCGAGGAATTCACGGATCTCGCTGCGGTTGTCCATGCCCACCACGCTACGTCCACCATCCGGGTCTGAGGGAGTCCCTGCCAGTACCCGTATGGGCAGGGACTCCCGCGGGGGCAGGAAAAGGGCGTTGACTTGTTCCCATCGATCCCGCTGAAAGGACAACAACTATGACCGACCAGACAACTGGCTGGACCGGCGGCCAGCGCGCCTTTGGAGATTTCGCGCCAGGCTTGGTCCACTACACCGACCGCGTCCTGTTCGACGAGGTGTGGGAGCGGCCCGAGCTTTCCAAACGCGACCGCAGCCTCATCACCGTCGCCGCACTCCTCACCGGCGGCAACACCGAGCAGCTGAACTTCCACCTCGACTACGCCAGGAGGAACGGCGCCACCGAACAGGAACTTATCGAGGCCATCACCCACCTCGCCTTCTACGCCGGCTGGCCCAAGGCCATGTCCGCCATGACCGTGGCGAAGAACGTCTTCACAGCCGAGCCGGCCCAGGAGAGTTCGGCACGGAAGAACTGACGTCCGTTGGCGCTGGGGCTTGGAATTCGAGAGGCTTGGGTTGCGGCGGGCTGAACCAATGGCTTGCAGGGCACGGAATCGGCATTGAGTTTTTGTCCAGATAATGGCCGTTCCGAGGTCTTTAGGAGCCGATATCTGGACAAAAACTCCTAGCTTGGTGGGCAGGCTCCATCCTCGCGGCGTCGCGGAGGGCCAACGCTGCCTGGACCAGCGCGGCGTGGGTCATGGCCTGGGGGTAGTTGCCGAGCAGCGTCCCGGTGGCGGGATCGGCTTCCTCGCTGAACAGACCCAGCGGACCGGCGACGCCAAGCAGCGCCTCGAAGACTTCCGCGGCCTCGGCCGCCCTTCCCGTCAGCGCGAGGGCCTGGACGAGCCAGAACGAGCACGGCAGAAAGACGCCCTCGTCCCCGGGCAGCCCGTCCTGGCCCGGCGGGTAGCGGTAGAGGAACGGGTAGCCGGCCGACAGCTCCGCCCAGACGGCATCCACCGTGCCCCGCAGCCGTCCGGAGTCCGGCGACTCGAAGCCCGTCACCGGCAGGATCAGCAGGGCCGAGTCCAGGTCGGCCGATCCATAAGAGCGCGTGTACGTGTCCCGGGCGGCGTCGAAGCCCCGCGTCCTGATGTCCGCGGAGACCGCGGCCCGCGCTTCCTCCCACCGGCGCCTCCGCCGGGCGCTGATGCGGTGCGTCTCGGAGATCCGTAAGGCCCGGTCCAGCGCGAGCCAGCCCATGATCTTGGAGTGCACGTGGTGCGCGGCGTCGGCGCGGACTTCCCAGATGCCGGCGTCGGGTTCCGGCCAGCGCCGTGCCACGAGATCCGTGAAGCCGCGCATCGCCCGCCAGGTCTCCGAATTGAGCCGGTGCCCCTGCCGGACGAGGTTCCACGCCGCATCAATAACCCAGCCGTAGCCGTCGAGCTGGTGCTGGTGCGCGGCGCCGTTGCCTACCCGCACCGGAGCGCTGCCGGCGTAGCCCGGCCAGTTCTCCAGGGTGCGCTCGCGGGGGACATGCCCTCCGGTCAGCGTCAGCAGGGCCGGCAGCCGCGGGCGCTGCAGCCTGCTGGCGTGCAGGAGCCAGTTCAGGAAGTTCAGCGCCTCGCCGTCCTTGCCCAGCCCGAGGAACGCGGCGATCCCGATGCTGGCGTCCCGCGGCCAGGCGTACCTGTAGTCCCAGTTCCGGATGCCGCCCGGATCCTCCGGCAGGGACGTGGTGGGGGCGGCCACCGGCGCGCCCGAGGGGGAGTAGGTCAGCAGCTTCAGCGTCAGCAAACTACGCAGCACCGGTTCCCGGAACGGCACATCCCCGCTGATGCCTGACGCCCACTCCCGCCAGCGGCCCTCGTCATTCTCCACGAGGTCCCACGCAGTTTCGGGATCGACCCAGATCAGGGGTTCCGTGTGCGCCAGGGCGAGCACCATCAGAACGGGACGCCCGGGCTCAACGGTGATTGCCGCCGTCGTACCCGGCTCCACCCGCAGCCCGCCGCTGCAGCCAAGCGACATGGCCAGGGCGCCCCATTCGCAGACCACATGCTGTCCCGTCCGGACGCGGGGGCGGAGATGGCGCTCGCCGAAGCGGGGGTCAAAAACGACGGCGGACTCCGCCGGTGCGCCGTCGGCCTCCAGCCGTCGGACAAGGAGAGTCGTGGGCAGCAGGCGACCCGACACTTCCGCCACCATCGCCTCCGTGAGCGTCAGGGTGCCGCCGCCGTCTGTGGCCCAGACAGTCTCAAGCGTGGCGGTGTGCGGCCGGTACCGGCGGACGAGGCGTTTGGCGGGCAGGGCGGGGCCAATGCGGAAAGTACCCGCGTCCGGGCCGCCGAGCAGGGCACCGAAAACGGGTTCGCCGTCGAAAGCGGGCGCGCAAAGCCAGTCGACGCCCCCGTCCGCCGAGACCAGGGCGGCCGTGCGCGTGTCTCCCAACAGCCCGTAATCCGCGAGGGCGGGGGAGTTGTCGTGGTTCATGGGTCACCTTCTCTCGGTCCGGGGAGGCATCAACTGACGGTGAGGAGCAGCCCGAGCAGCGAGCCGTAGACCACATGGGCTGCCACGGCCACCGCCGGCGTCTGGATTCCGTAGTTCAGGCCCAGCAGGCCAGGCGGTTCAAGAGATGCTCGGCTGGCCGGACCGGCCCGGGTGCTGGCCATCCGGGGATGGATGCCGGGCAGCAGGGGCAGAATGACGGTCAGCGCCACGGCGACGTGCAGGAGCCCCAGCAGCGCGCCGATCCACCACGTGGCCCTGCCCAGCAATGCGAATACCGCCGCGTAGCCGAGCGCGAAGACCTGCCCGGCCGCGAGGTGGATGAAGAAACCGGCGATCCGCGCCTTGTCCGGATCCGGCGTGACGAGACTGCCGAGGACCAGCGGCAGGTCCAGCCGGGTCCAGCCGGCCATCTGGCAGGCGATCATCACCGCGGTCAGGGCTGTGGTGGCGAGCAGCCCGAACAACGCCCAGCCCTGCCAGTCCATCTCAACCTCCCGCCGCCTCTAAAACTAAGTTCTCCAATTTTAGAATGCAGGGTGAACGGCGGGCAAGGCCCAGGCCCTACGCGGGATCACCGCAGCTCAACCCACCGGCGCCGAGTTTTTGTCCAGATAATGGCCGCTCCGGGGGCTTTAGGAGCCATTATCTGGACAAAAACTCCTAGCCTGGGTTCGACAAGCTCAACCAGCGGCTACCGGGCGGCGAGGTGCGTCGCCACGTACTCCGCATCCATCCCCACCGCCGCTACCGTGGACGATGCGTGCCTGGTGAGCCACGGCAGCCCCACCGCATAGAGCCCCGGAACCTCGGTGACGCCCCGCTGATGGCGCGGGTAGTTCCACTCGTCGAGGACCGGGATGTCCAGGAAGCCGAAGTCCAGCCCGTAGCCGGTGCTCCAAATGACGGTGCTGATACCCTCGGCCTCAAGATCCAGGCGCGCCCCGGAGGAAGACGGCTGCCAGTCGATGGCCGGCACAGGTTCAGCAGCAGGTGCCCCGATCCCGGCCGCGGCAATGTACGCGTCAAGCATCACCTGCATCCGCTGCCCGAACGCCTGCTCCGTCAGCGCGATGCGGGCGGCGAGGTCGTCGCTGAAGGTGATGACGCCGTCGTCCGTTCCCTCAAAGTGGCCGTGCAGGCGGACGCCCCGGCGGCCCAGGTCCCGGAGGCGGATGCTGTGCCCGCCGTCGTTGCCGGAGACCAGCGGGTTGCACATGAAGCGGGCGGCGGGCGAGGGGAGCTGCTCCAGCTGCAGGCCGTTGATGCCGTAGTCCGGCCGGCGCAGGTTCACCTCGAGGAGCCAGTAGAACGTGTCCTGTCCGCGGTAGCGCCGCGGCGCCTCGGGGCAGGCCGAGACGGACAGGTGCACCTCCCGGCCGGCGGCCAGCAGGTCCTCGGTGATCTGCCCGCCCGACTGCCCGGTCCCCACTACCAGCACCGCCCCGTCCGGCAGCTGCTGCGGGTTGCGGTACTCATGGCTGTGCAGCTGGGCAATGTGTCGGGGGAGTTTGGCGGCCGACGGCGGAATCCGCGGCCGCTGATAGGCCCCGTTCGCCAGGACCACGTTCCGTGCCACCCAGCGCCCCTGGTTCGTGTCGACGGCGAACGCGCCGTCCGCCGTCGGCCCGCCACCCGCCCGGGCGGCCCGGGCAACCCTCGTGACCTCGGTCCCCAGCTGCACAGGCGCCGCGATTTTCCGGGCGTAGTCCCGGAACAGTTCGATCACCTCGTCCCGGGGGAGGAAGGCGTCAGGCTCCGGACCGTCGTACATCATCCCCGGCAGCAGGAACGCGAAGTTCGGCGTATTCAGATAGAACGAGTCCCAGCGGTCCTGCCACGCGCCGCCCAGTTCCGGGCGCTGCTCCAGCAGCAGATGGTCGACGCCGGCCCGGCCCAGCCAGTAGCTCGTGGCCAGGCCGGCCTGCCCCGCCCCGATGACCAGGGTGTCGATGTCACGTGCGGCGGCCGAAGACGGGGGCATGGCTACTTCTTGGCGGCCCTGGGTTTGGGTTCCTTCGCGGCCTTGGGCGGCAGACTGGCGACATATGCGAACGCCTTCTCCGTCCAGGCCCGCGCCCGCGCATCGTCGCCGTCGCCTTCCTCGTTCCACATCTCCGGCAGGCCCGTGTACCCGCCCATGGGACGCTCGGCGGGGCCGAACGGCACCGTCCGCTCCGAGGACTCGAGCACCTCCCGGTCCCCGTCGGAGAGTTTGATCCCGATGGTCGGCCCGAACAGCCCGGCGAACATGTTGCCGTTGACGAACGCCCCCAGGTTGCCGAACATCGGCTTGATGACCACCTCGGGATGGTCAGGCACCACGGCCCGGAAGTGCTCCTTGTCAGCCTCGGTTGGTTTGGGCATTTCCATCGGTGCACCTCCGGGTAGCAGGGCTCAGGCAGCATGTCATGGGCGCGGCTCAGTGCCGTCCCATGCCGGGATCATACGCCCGGCCGGCGGCCCCGGCCACCGTTTCGGGCACCCGGCAAGTTGCCCACGCCGCGCTCTGCTGTTTCCCGGCGTGCAGTGCTATACATAGCTCAAGGCAACTAAATGCAGTGGCGTTTCGGACGGACCGGGCCTGCCCGGAGGCTGGAGGGAAGGTGCTGACCAGGCCAGCCGGAGCGCGGACGTGCCGCCCAGCACTCGTTTCACTTGTCAGCCTCGGAGCGCTCCTCACCTCCTGCTCAGCCGGCAGCGCGGTCACGGACACCGTGTCCACCGCCGCCCAGGACAGCTCCTCCGCCATCGCCACCGCCAAGCTCGCCGTCGGCCTCGACTCCGGCGGCAAGCTCACCAGGGCCGCCACCTCCACCACGCTCGACGACGCGCTCAAGGAAGTGCAGACCAGCCGCGACACCGTCCTGCGCCTCGCGCCCAGCTCGCCCGGGGACCGGCAGGTGCGGGAGGAGGCGCTGAAGGTTCTGGACGGTTCGGCCGCCAGCCTCACCACCGCGCGGAACGCCGTGTCGTCCGACGACGGCGGGCCGTCACTTTCCGAGGGCGCCCGGGCGCTCGCCGCGGCTGAGGACGCGCTGGCGCAGCTGACGTCGAAGGTGGGCAAGAAATGAAGCGCCTGCTCGGCGTCGCCCTTGGCATCCTGACCGCCATCGGCGGCTTCGTGGACATCGGCGACCTGGTGACCAACGCCGTCGTCGGATCCCGTTTCGGGATGTCGCTCGTGTGGGTGGTGCTGGTGGGCGTCGTCGGCATCTGCGTATTCGCCAACATGTCCGGGCGGGTGGCTGCCGCCTCCGGCCGGGCCACGTTCGAGGTGATCCGCGAACGGCTGGGGCCGCGGGCCGGGCTGGCGAACCTGTCCGCCTCCTTCCTCATCAACCTGATGACCGTGACGGCGGAAATCGGCGGCATCGCGCTGGCCCTGCAGCTGGCCAGCAGCGTCAACTACCTGCTCTGGATTCCACTGGCCGCAGTAGCCGTGTGG
Source organism: Arthrobacter sp. NPDC056493 (assembly GCF_042795115.1). Taxonomy (NCBI): domain Bacteria; kingdom Bacillati; phylum Actinomycetota; class Actinomycetes; order Micrococcales; family Micrococcaceae; genus Arthrobacter; species Arthrobacter sp. NPDC056493. The sequence goes on from NZ_JBHTSL010000052.1 coordinate 17,067, forward strand.
CTGGTGATCTGGCGGGTCAAGTTCTCCATCATGGAAAACGTCACCGGACTCCTGGGCCTAACCCTGATCGTCTTCGCCGTGGCACTGTTCCTGCTCAAACCGGACTGGGGCAACCTTGCCAGCCAGGCCATCCCCGCCGTCCCGGCCGAGGAAACCGGCGCCACGTACTGGTACTTCGCCATTGCCCTGTTCGGCGCCGCCATGACGCCGTATGAGGTGTTCTTCTTCTCCTCCGGCGCCGTGGAGGAGGGGTGGAAGATCAAGGACCTGATCCAGTCGCGGATCAACGTCCTGATAGGGTTCCCGCTCGGCGGGCTGCTGTCCGTCGCGATCGCAGCATGCGCCGCCGTCGTGCTCCTTCCCGCCGGGATCGCCGTCACGTCCCTGTCCCAGGTGATCCTCCCGGTGGCGGCGGGCGCCGGAAAACTGGGGCTCGCCGTCGTACTTATCGGCGTGGTGGCGGCGACCTTCGGGGCGGCCCTGGAGACGACGCTCTCCAGCGGCTACACGCTGGCGCAGTTCTTCGGCTGGTCCTGGGGCAAGTTCCGCAAGCCCGCGGAAGCCGCCCGTTTCCACCTGTCGATGATGATCTGCCTGCTCGTGGGGCTGGCGGTGCTGGCCACCGGCGTGGATCCCGTGCTGGTCACCGAATACTCCGTGGTGTTCTCCGCCGTGGCGCTGCCGCTGACCTACCTGCCCATCCTGATCGTGGCCAACGATCCCCAATACATGGGCAAGCACGTCAACGGCCGGGGCGTGAATGTGGTGGCGATGATCTACCTCGTGGTGATCCTCGTCGCCTCTCTGGCGGCCATACCGCTGATGATCGTGACAGGAGCCGGCGCATGACAACACCCCGCCCGCTGCCCTCCGTTCCTCCCGTCGCCGGGCAGACCCTGGACGCCCAGCTGCACCTCCTGGACCGCCAGGTCCTGGACAGCGACGGCGTCCCCGTCACCACCGTGGACGACCTCGAACTCGGCGTCCCCGAGGGTGCGCCTGAGCTTCCCCTGGGCACGGTGATTCCCGAGGGAACGCCGGCGCCGGTGCTCACCGCACTGCTGACCGGTCCGGTCCTGGGGACGCGCATCTTCGGCGGCAGGCCGCCGTCGTCCCGGCTGATCCGGATTCCGTGGACGGACGTGACCGACGTCGGCGTGGTGGTCCGGCTCGGCGTCAGCGGCCAGGGCCTCGACGCCGACTGGGTGGAGCGCTGGATCCGGGACAAGATCATCGCCCGGATTCCGGGATCGGGGGGCCGCCGTGATCCTCGGTGACCTCCTGGGCACACCGGTGCATAACGACGACGGCGTGCGGCTGGGGCGCGTGGCCGACGCCAGGTTTGTGGTGGACGGCGCCCCACACCGGCTGATGGCCGACGCCCGCCTGCTGGGTTTGGTGGTCAGCCCGCACAGCTGGTCCTCGTTCCTGGGCTACGAGCGGAATAGCCTCACGCAGCCGTGGCCGCTGCCCAAACTGCTGCGGTGGCGGCACCGCGGATCCTTCTTCGTGATGTGGGAGGACATCGAGGTGCTGGGCGAGCGGTCCGTCCGGCTGCGGCCCGGGTACACGGAGTACAGCCCGGCACTTGACGGAAACGGGCAGGAGTAGGTTTCTTCTCCGTTCTTCCGGCCGGGACGCTGCCTCCGAAAGGTTGTTCCTGCAAGTTTGGCGTTTGCGCTGGTGGATGTCCTGTAGAGTTGATCACGTTGTTGTGTTTGCATTTGGTAGTTCAGGCAGTACGCGCGGTCGAAAGTCCGCGTTCTTCTGAAGTAGCGGTTTTGAACACCCCACACCGGAGGACCCGAAAGTCGGGACTTTTCCTCCACCTTCACGAAGGACATAAATAATGGCTACTGGCACCGTCAAATGGTTTAACGCTGAAAAGGGCTTCGGCTTCATCTCCCCGGACGACTCCTCGCAGGACGTTTTCGCGCACTACTCCGCGATCAACTCCTCCGGCTTCCGCTCCCTCGAAGAGAACCAGAAGGTTTCCTTCGAAACCGAGCAGGGCCCCAAGGGTCCCCAGGCCGTCAACATCCAGGCTATCTAATTTCATAGATAATCTGGGACCGCAAGGTTTCTGAGCAGGGCCCGTCTCCGGACGGGCCCTGCTTCTTTAACCCGCGGATTGATTGCGTACTAGCGCTGTGGCGTGCTAGCGTCATGGCGATCGTGACCCGTTGGCAGGAGGTGAGACCCATGAACGCAGTATCCGCAATGGGTGCTCCCCTGCAGTCCACGATCGCGCGGCTGAGCTAGTCGCCACCGGGAGCGCCTACACAGGCAATTCGCGAAAGGCGACTCCCATGAACACAACACCTTCTTCAACTGTGCATCCCGCCCCGGCGACGGCCTCTGACCGGCCGGGGTCCCATCAGGATCAGCCGCAGGTCGACGCCACCAAGCGGATGCGCGTCGCGGGTGAGCGGGCGCTGGTCCTTGGCGGCGGCGGATCGACAGGCAACGCGTGGCTGATCGGCGTCATCGCCGGACTGTTTGAGGCCGGGCTGGATGTGACCGTTGCCGACCTGATCATCGGCACATCGGCCGGATCCACCGCCGCGGCCCAAATAACGGGCGCGAACCCGGCCCAGCTGTTTGCCGACATCCTGGCCGCCGCGCCCCAGCCACGGAATGGTCCTGCCGGATCAGGCCGTGGACCTGTTCCGGCGCGGCCCGTGACGAACCATCTGGAGCGGACGGGCGCCATCATCGCCGCCGCCGAGGATGCGGCCGACATGCGCCGCAGAATGGGCGCGGCGGCGCTTGAGCTGGATGCTGCGTCGGACGGCTCCGGGCAGACGCGGTGGCGCGCTACCGTCGCCGCACGGCTGCCGAATCAGCTCTGGCCGAAGCGGCAGGTGCTCATCACGGCGGTCGATGCCCATTCCGGTGAGCCGGTGGTGTTCGACCGCCACAGCGGGGTGGACCTGGTGGACGCCGTGGCCGCCAGCTGTTCCAGTGGCTTCGCGTACAGTATCGGCGGCGGCCGGTACATCGACGGCGGCTACCGGTCCAACGCCGACAATGCCGACCTGGCAGCCGGATACGCGCGGGTGCTGGTGCTGTCGCCGTTCGGCGGTAGGTCACGGACTCCGGTGGGCTGGGGGATGCACCTCGCCACACAGGTCGACGAACTGCGCGCACGCGGCAGCAGAGTCGAGACGATCTTCCCGGACAGCGATTCCGAGCACATGTTCGGCGCCAACGCGATGGATCCGTCGCTGCGACCGCCCGCCGCCCGAGCCGGATACGAGCAAGGCAGACCCCTCGCCGAGCGGCTGACCGAATTCTGGCGGTGACGGCTACGGGTCACATCGAGCCCGCTGGTTGCGCCTGTCCCCGTCGGCTGAACGTCAACCACTGCGCGCTCTGGAACAACTGCCACCATGCAATCAACCGACACCGTCCCCGCCTTCGACTTGCGCATCAGCATCCAGGGCTCTCGGAGCCGGAGATCTGGCGCAGGCTTCAGGTGCCGGCGGGGCTGGCGGTAGCTCAGTTCCACCTGGCCGTTCAGGCCGCATTCGGGTGGGAGGACCGTCACCTGTATGGCATTCGGTACGTGGACCCAAGCGGCAAGCCACGCGTTCTCGCCGGTCCGGACGACGAAACGGAAGATTTGGAAGCGGCGCCGGTCTCCGGCGTCGTACTTTCCGACCTCCTGGACCCCATCGCCCGACGGCGTGGAACTCACCAAGGGCGGCTACCTGAGGCCCGCGATGGTGGAACGCGCAGTGGACGAACTGGGCTGGGGAGACGTGGTGGTGGGCAAGGCGAACCGGGAGGCGAACGTACCGCCTGTCCTGGAACTCCGGGAGCACCTCACCAAATGGCGGCTTCTTCGGAAACTGAATGGCCGGCTGGTCCTGGCGCCTGCCGGCAGGCGGGCCCTGGACCGACCCAGCGATTTGTGGGACTTGGTCATCAAAGACATCTTCTCGCGGCGCGGGCAGCTCACTGACGGCGGCGTGAAGTTCTTTCTGGAAGTCAGCCGGACGTTGACCGATCGCGCCCGTTACCGCTGATTGTTCAGAGCTGGCGGCGGGCTGCCAGGAACGCGGTCAGCGCCGGGCTGTCGATCTCCTTCGCCAGCCAGGGAACGGCCTGGGCTGCGGCCTCGTCACCGAGCACGGCGCGGTGGGACTGTGCCCTGGCCACGAACTCCCGCATTCCGCTCCGGCTCGCGAGGGCCCCGAGCCGGTCGACCACTGCTCCGGCCCGGTCAGACCTCGCCGCGATGGCCACCTCCGCCGCAACGTCCAGCAGCCGGGCCGAATACCAGAGGTACCAGGGCTTGGGCTCCATGCCCCTGTCCACCCAGTGCTGCGCGGCGGCCAGGTCGCCGTGTGCCAGGAACAGCCGCGCTTCCGCCCCCGCTGCGAGGGCCATGTAGCAGTGGTCCCCGGCCAGGTCCGCCATCACCCATGACCGGTCGATCATCTCCGCGGCCGCCTCGAGGTCGCCCGCCTCGAGGTAGGTTTCGCCGCGCACTCCGGCAACGAAGGGCTCGAACGCTGTCCAGTGCTCGGCGAGAATCCAGTGCAGTGCGTGGTCCAGGGTTTCGGCCGCGAGTTCCAGCTCCCCGCGCAGCAGCCACACGCGGCCGAGGAGCGCGCTGCTGAACGCCAGCTGCCGGCGGTTCCGCACCTCGCGGGCAAGCCTGACGGACGAGGTCAACGCATCCACCGCGTCGCCATAGCGGGCGGTATCCGACGCCAGCATTCCCTGGATCGCCAGGACCCGTGCCTGCTCGTCAGGGAACCCGGCGGCAGCGGCGCCGGCCCGCTCCAGCCAGCCGGCCGCGCGGTCCGGGACGCCGCGCTGGACGGACAGGTACCCCAGCTCGCGGTAGGCGGCCGCCGCCGTGGGGGACGCGCCGTCGTACTTTTCCGTCGGCGCCTTGTCCGACGGCGATGTGTCCGACGGCGATTCGGCCGAGAGCGCCCGGTGGAGGAAATCCGCCACCTCTGCGCCGCGGCCGCCCGCCTGGTGGATCATCGCCCCCGCCAGTGTGACCAGCGACTCGGCGAGCAGGTGCCGGTCAGGCGTGCGCTGCGCCAGGACGACGGCGAGCCGCAGCTGGTCCAGCCCCCGGTCCACGGCTCCGACCGAGAGCGAGGCCCCGCCGGCGTCGAGATATGAGCGCACCGTCGCCACGGTGGCGGGAATCCCCGGGTCTGTCTCCGGTGCGGCGCCGGACAGCGCTGTGCGGATTTCGGGCGGCAGCGGCAGCCCCAGTTCATCGCGGTAAAGGTTGGCGCACTTGGTCACGTGCTCGCGCGCACGCCGGTGCTCGCCGATCGCCACCAGCGCCCTGACCAGCACGGCGTTGCAGTCGGTGTGGAACGGGTCCCGCTGCAGCGCCCGTGTGGCCAGCTCGGCGGCCTCGCGCGGATCGCCCGAAGCCAGGGCGGACACGGAGGACTCGTACAGCAGGGACTGCGCGCAGTTCTCCAGCCGGTAGCGCTGGTCCGCCAGCCAGGAGTCGAAGACCGGGCAATCCACGAAGGACAGCCCCTCAAGCAGCTGGCCGTTCAGGCTGCGCGGGTCCGGGCGTCGGACCGACCCCGACCCGACCAGTTCGACGGCGTCGCAGCGCAACGGCGGCTGCAGCGCCAGCCGCAGCGGATCGCCGTCGAACGAGACACCGGCGAGCGTCCGGCGCAGCTCGGACAGGTTCCAGCGCAGGGCGCCGAGCGGATCAGCCGCGTCCGGGAACAGCAGCGTTGCCAGCCGCGACCGCCCGGTGCCGTCCGGCTGCAGCGCAAGGTAGGCCAGCACCGCCCAGGCCTTGCGGCCCCGGGGCTGCGGGGGAGCGTTGTCGGTGGACTCGATCGCGGGCGGACCGAGGAGCCGAATAAGGCTTTCGGCCATACGCGTCATTTTAGCCCCGGCGTTCCGCGCCGTCAGCGGGCGTTCACACGCTTGCTCACACGCCCGCCGGACACACTGAAATCACCCAATCAACACCACCACTCATCCGAGGGAAACACCATGGAACTGCTCATCATCATCGTTCTTGCGGGACTCTGGGCTGCAGGCGCCACCGTCCGTGCCATCCTGCATGACGGCCGGGGCCACACTCCGGGCGAGCGCTCCACCGAGCCCTGGCAGGCGGGCCACCTGCCCAGCGTGCCGTTCTCCGAGGCGCGGCTCTAGGGGCGGGAGAGGTTTTAGGAGCGACGGCCGCTGGCGAGCCTGGTTCGGACAGGCTCTACCAGCGAGCCTGGTTCGGACAGGCTCTACCAGCGGGCCTGGTTTCGACAGGCTCAACCGCTCCGGGAAGCTCAACCAGCGGGGTTATGTTTCGTCGGCCAACCAGGAACTCGACCGGCCATCCGGCTAGGATCGATTGGTGGCGTCGCATGGCGTCCAAAGATCTTGAGGAGCAGGGATGGAACTGGGGGCCACGAAGGTTGAGGTCTTTGCCGACGGCAGGGTATCCGTGGGCGGAGAGTTCATTTCGCCGTCCGAAGGCGTAGATCCTTACTCCGCAGCCATTGCTGTCCTGGCTGACTACGCCAAGATGTCCGGGAGTCCTGTGCGGGCCGAGGCGACGGATCACTCCAGCGGCCAGGAAGGAGAGTTCCACGTATTTCCGGACGGCCGCGCTGAGCCCGTGGCCGCCCCCCAAGCTTCCATGCCGCAGGCTTCCACCCCCGAAGCTCCCGTCCCGGGAAGCTCCGTTCCCCAAACCGCAGCTCCAAAGCAGCCGGTGTCTGCGCCGGGGGATGAGCCGCCTGTAACCTATCAACAGACGGGCACAGCGCAGGCAGACACAGTTGCTGAGCGGCAGGCCTACGGTTTCGCCCATGCGGAAACACAGTTTGTTCGTCCGGACCGGCCGCGCCCCACGTCCGGTATCCGTGGAGCACTCTATGCGGCCACCGGCGGCTACGTGAACCTGGGCCCCAGCGCCAAGGACCAGGACGAGGCCGAACTGGAGCGCCGGATCGCCCGGCCGCTCTCGGGTAGCTTCAACACCGCGATCCTCAGTCTGAAGGGCGGCATCGGCAAGACCTCCACCACTGTGGGCGTCGGCATGATCCTGGCCGAGTACCGCGGCGACCACCCGTGTGCCATCGACGCGAACCCGGACAGCGGTGACCTCGCGGAAAGGGCCATGGGCGAAATGATCTACCAGAAGGTCAAACCGCGGACCGTGACCGACATCGTCCGGGACGTTGACCGCATCAAGTCCCTCACCACGCTGACCGACTACATGCATCACGCCAACCGGCTGCACCTAGTGGCCGGTGAGCAGGATCCTGCCCTGTCCGACGCCCTGACGGCAGCCGAATACCTCAAGATCAAACACCTCGTCTCCCAGTATTACGCCGTGACCCTCACGGACTGCGGCACCGGCGTGTCCCACCCGGCCATGGCCGGGGTGCTCCCGGAAGCCACCAACCTTGTGATCGCCTCGGGCTACGCGGTGAGCGGCGCCAAGCGCGCACGCAATACGCTGCAGTGGCTTGCCGGCCACGGCTACGAGGACCTCGCCCGTAACGCGATCGTGGTGGTCACAGACAAGGACCAGGTGTCCAGCCGTGTGAACAAACGGGCTATTGAGGAACACCTGGCCGGCTACTGCCGGCAGCTCATCACCGTCCCCCACGACCGCGGCGTGGCCGACGGCGACCGCATCTCCCTGGACAAGATCTCCCCGGCAACCCGCAGGGCGTACAAGGAAATCGCTGCCGCAATCGTGGACGGCTACGTATAGGATCCGGGGCCCGTCGCCTCAAGGCTGACTGCGGTCCCTCATCCTGCGGCGGGGAACAGGAGTTTGTGCTGCACGTCCCTGGTCCGGCCCAGGTCCCCCTCGCCGCTCTGGCGGAAACGCACCACCAGGTGCTGGAATGGCGCGACGCCGGCCAGCTCAGCCGTTGCGACCGCGGCCACTTCTGGATTCACCGGGATGCCGAGGTGACGCCCTGGACCCAGAACCAGAAGCTCGGGCATCCGCAGCCGGTCCATCCCGGCGCCGACGCCCGGCCCGTCGGCGCCGAAGTGCCGCTCAATGGACAGTTCCTGCACGTTAGCGTCCACCGCAGCCGCCGCGGCGGCAGCCGCAGAGGGCACGGCCCCTCCACCCCGCTCCGCCAGCACGTCGAAAGCCTCCACCACGCCCGATTCCGTCCGGTACGCGGTCACCGTGCCTGCGAAACCCGCGCCGGCAACGAGCGCACACGCCAACGGCATTCGCTGACGGACCCAGGTGGTCAGTCCGTCCGGATCCCAGGCCCTGCCCAACGGCTCGCTATCGTCCATCAGGAGCGGCGCCAACCCGACACACGAGCCCAACAGCCGTTCCGTGAAGTCGCCTATTTTCAGGCCGGCGCTGGCCTCATGGAGCACGCTCCCTCGGATCACGGTGGCGCGGCATGGTGTGTGGCCCTCCGGCAACGGGGCCCCGGCGAAGCCGTCCTCCAGCCCCGCGGCTCCGGGCGTGACCCACGGAATGCCAGCCGAGCGAAGAAACGCGAGCATGGGGTAGCTGGGCCGTGCCGTGCGTTCTGTCTGCACGGTCACAATGCCCTGCCCGGCCGCGCCCTGCGCTGCTTCACGCAACCTTGCGAGCAACGTGCGGCTCAGCCATGGCCGCCGGCCTGGGACCCGGACCACTGCCAGGGGCGCGCCGCTCATGTGCCCTGTGCCGCTCGTTTGCCCCAGTCCGCGTTGATGAGCTCATTGGACTGCGGATCCATGAGCAATCCCCGGGTGCCGACCACCGTGATCATTAGGAAAGACCGAACCGCCTCTGCAGTGTCCTTGTCATTGGGGCAGCTGATCTCGGAGACCCACGCGTCGCCCCGCAGCTGGGCTGCGGTCTCGCTGCCGTAGATCCTCCCGAGCTCCTCGCCGGGGACCCTGTGAGGGGCCGTCAGGAGCGCCAGGTCGTCGCCGTCGAAGCCCAGGACCAGGTGCTCCGTGTCTTTGACGGCCACCACGGTGAACTTGTTCTCAAACTGTTCAGAGGCGTACGCGAACCGTCCCCGCCGAGGATCTTCAGGGCAGATGAGGTGGAATTCGTAGGTCACTGCGGGACCTCGCCGTCAAACTGGAATGTCTGGATCATGACGGGGTTCCGGCTGGGCCGCAGGATCCTGGCTCGTCCGGTAGCCAGGGGCAGGGGCCGCTCACCGTTTGCGATGACTCCTTCGGACCTGTCCCCGGAGAACAGGATCACCGGGGACCCGGCAGCCCGGAGGCCGGCGATGAACGGATCATGGACGGTGACGGCCGCGCCGCTGGTCCGGCCCGTCACCAAGGCGTGAAGCCCGACGTCGGCACCGGAGGGAAGATATCCGGCCAGCGGCCGCAGAGGCTGGTTGCCGGTGGCAACGAGGATGTCGTAGTCATCCACGAGAAGCACGATCCGCGGAGTCCGCACCGGCGCTGTGCTTCCGTCACCGAGCCGGTCACGCACCTGGCTGGCCACGAACTCGGCCAGCTGGCCAGCCCTTTGGCCGTTGGCAGCATACTCGCCCAGGTATTCCTCGGGAATGAAGTTCTGGAGCTGCTGGCGGGGATCGAACACGGCGAAGACCAGCTCGCCGGGCTGGTGCGCGGTTATCAGCTGGGCTGCTGCCGTGCGGAGGAGGTTGGTTCTGCCCGTTTCGGGGTCGCCGAAAATGACGGCGCCGCGGTCGCTTCCCAGCAGCTCCAGCTCCTCCACGCCGGCATCCTGCTCGCGGATGCCCAGTGCGATCGCGCCCGGGGCGGAGCGGTGTTCGGATGGAAGGACGGCGCGCCCGGGGAGGACCCGGACCGGGGCGGCGCGCCGGGTGGCGTATTGCGACAGCGCGGCGGACAGCTCGACGAGATCCCGGCCGGCGCTGCCTGGGTCGGCTGTCTCAGCGAGCGACGGCAGCGCGAACTGGCCGATGGTCTTGTCCATGGTCAGCGCCCTGCCGGGCCGGTTGGCGCCGAGGGTGCTGGCCAGACGGCGGTCGATCGAATCTGCGGGGTCGGAGATGTGCAGCTCGATCCTGTTGCCCAGCAGGGACTGGCGGGACATCCGGACCTCGGACCAGCTGCGGACAGTCACCAGCACGTGGACTCCCAGGGAGCTGCCGCGGGTCATCACATCCGTGACCACGTCCTCAAGTTCGGGGAACTCCGTGGTCAGGCTCCCGAAGCCGTCGATCAGCAGGAAAGCGTCGGTACAGCCCAGTTCCGGGACGCCGCCCCGGCTGCGCAGCGCGCGCATTGCGGGCAGGGAGTCCACGGCGTGCCTCTCAAAGGCGGCCTGCCGCTCGGCTATCAGATGCTGCACTTCCTCAAGGGTGCGGCGGATCAGTTCCCTGTTTCCGCGTCCCGCCACGCCGCTGCAGTGCGGCAGCCCGGCAAGCGCCGCCAGCGAGTTGCCCTGCAGATCTACTGCGTAGAGGTTGACGTCGTCCACGCTGTGGCTCAAGGCGAGCGACGCGGCAACGGTTCGCAACGCCGTTGAACGTCCGCTCTGGGGCGCGCCGATGACGGCGAGATTCCCGCCGCGCGCGGTCAGGTCCAGATGCCACGGGCCCTGCCACTGCCGCGCCGGATCGTCGAGGATGCCGACGGACGGGTTCAGGTAGCGGGGCTGCCGCAGCCGCGGCCCGGCGGATGTCAGGTCCAGGGAGGCGCCGGTCCTGCCCAGCGCCACCGCGGCCGGCAACGGCGGCAGCCAGACCGGCGGCGTCTGCCGGGGCTGGGCGGAAGCGAATCCCACCAGCGATGACAGGATGGTCGCCGCCTCCGCGGGGACGGCAGCTCCCAGCTCCGGAGGGGCCGGACGAGGTACGACGGCGTCTGCCGCCGCCGTACTTTCGGCAGCTTCCCGGGTGTCCCGGGCATCGAGACGGAAGGTGCCGACGGGGAGGACGGCATCCGCCTCCTCGAACCGCTCGTCCTCAGCCGAAGGAAGCGCAACGGAGACGTACGCGGCACGGAACCGTTTGAACACCGTGGTGTCCACCTTCAGGATGCCGTGTCCCGGGGTGCTGGGCAGGTGGTAGGCATCCGGCACATCGATAATGGTCCGGCTTTCACTCTCGGAATTCGTGTGCAGGGCAATGCGGTAGGCGAGGTAGGTCTCCAAGCCGCGCAGCATTCCGGTCTCAACCTTCTGGGAAGCGAGCAGCAGGTGGATGCCGATCGAGCGGCCGATCCTGCCAATGGAGAGGAGCAGGTCAATAAAGTCCGACCGGGCGGTGAGAAGTTCGCCGAACTCGTCGATGCACACGAACAGGTAGGGCATGGGGTCAGCCAGCGCGGGGTTGTCCGGCTGGCGGTCCCTGGCCTGGCGGTAGTCATTGATGTGGGCAAAGTCCCCGCCGTTTTTCAGCAGCTCCTGGCGCCGTTTGACCTCCCCGGAGAGGCTTGAGTAGATCCGGTCCACCAGGCTTGCGTCGCTGACCAGGTTGGTGACCAGTCCTGCCACGTGGGGCGCTTCCTGGAAGGGGGCGAAGGTGGCCCCGCCCTTGTAGTCCACCAGCACCATGTTCAGGTCCTTGGGGGAGTGCGACGCGATCAGGGACAGCACGATGGTGCGGAGCAGCTCACTCTTGCCGGACCCGGTGGCACCGACGCACAGGCCGTGCGGTCCCATGCCCTGCTGGGCGGGCTCCTTCAGGTCCAGGTGGACGGGCGTACCGTCCTCGTCCTCGCCGACGGCGATCCGCAGGAAGTCAGTCCCGCGCGGCGTATTCCACAGCTGGAGCATGGCCTCTGCCGTGTAGCCGTCCAGGCCCAAAGCCTCGGCGTAGCTGCGGGATGACTTGTGTTGGCCGAACTCGTGGGACAGCTCGGAAAGCCGCAGCGGTGCCAGTGACCGTGCCACAGCCTCCGCCACCACCATGGGAACCTCATCTGCGGTGCCGATGATTGCCTGGCCGCTGGCCGTGACCTCCAGCGTCAGCGTATCCGGTGCCACCGTCAGCCTCAGGTCCACCGTGCCAGGCTCCTGCTGCTGCCCGGACAGGACGTGGATCCTGGTGACGGCCAGCTGGCTAAGAGGCACCTCGGGCGGCAGTCCAGGCAGCGGCGCCGCGTTCTGGCCGGGCAGGTCCGTGATGATGACCAGCCGCGGCAGCGCGTCGGGGGCGAGCCGCTGGAAGTTCCTTGCCGCACTGCTCAGCGCGGCGGCACGGGCATCCAGCGAGTTGCGCAGGAGCGCGGCCAGACCCTGCGCCGAGTCCGCCCAGCGCAGTTTTCCGCGGTCCTGCAGGTGCGGCAGCCACTTGGTCCACTCCCACGCCGCGCCGTCCCGGTCCGCGGAAAGAATGGCCAGTTCCAGGTCCTCGGGTGACTGCCCGGCCGCCAGCTGGCACAGCAGGCTGCGGCACACCATCAGAGCCGTCTCCCGGTCTCCGACGATCGAGATGTCGGAGACCGAGCCGAGGGGAAGGGTCAAGGGCATGTTGGGGGTGCGGCTGAAGCGCTCGCGGAGCTGTTCCGCCTCGGAGAGCATGAACGCGTCAGGCCGCTCGACCGCGTCACCGCTGTCCTGCACGGCGATGTCCCGTCGGGGGACAGTGCCCGTGCCGAACCGTGCCACGAGAAAGTCCCCGGAGGTCCGCCGGCGTTCCCAAAGACGGTGCGGATCATTGATGACCCTTTCCACCAGGTGCCCGGCCGGTGGGTGGGCAGCGTGTGCTGCGGTGCGTGCCTGCTGCTCCTCGCCCTCGAAGTCCTGGCGGCGCCGGCGGACGTAATCCATGTAGAGCCGGCGTTTTCCTGCGCGCTGCCGGGTAGCCTTGCCGCGCTGGGAAAACATGAGGACCACTGACGCCAGGACGGTGGCCACCATCATGACGGCGCCGATGCCGGCCAGCGAGGATCCGCGGAACAGCATCATGACTGTGACGGACGTGGCGGCACCCAGCATGGGCACCAACGCCAGCAGGTTCATGCCTCCTGCGCCCGAGGCCAGTTGTGGCGGTGCATCCAGCCGCGAGGACGGCGGAGCCTGCTCGGGCAGCGTGGTCCGGGCGGGGCGGTGGACAATTCTGGTGGTCATGGTCAGGCCCTGTTTGCGGCAAGGAGCGCCCGGCCGGCGGCTTCGGTGGCGGCAATCCTTGTCCGCGACCCGAGCCTGCTCAGCTGCAGGGCGCCACCGCCAGCCAGATGCCGGTCGAAGGGCAGCAGGTTCCCAGCCGGGTTCCTGCCCTCCAGCCGAGAATGCATCTGCTGCCGCGAGTGCACTGTAACAGCCACCTGCTGCACGTTCGGGAAGGCCTCGGCCAAGGTGTTCCGCACAGACTCCAACCTGAGAGCCCTGTCCTCACCCGGCAGGGCCCTTTCCTCACCGGGAGGGGACACCAGCACCACGGCATGGGCGGTTTCCAGCAGGGCTCCCGCGTGCCGGGACAGGGGAGAGGCTCCGGCGTCCACTACTGTCACGGCCATGAACCGGGACAGGGTGGAGGACACATCTGTCCACTCGGCCAGGGGCACAGGGGAGTCCGCCATCGCCCGCACATCGGTCCGGGCGGCGGCGAACACCTGGTTGCCGCACGCCGCAGCGTTCGCTGTGGCGTCTGGCAGAGTCCGCACCGGCTGGGTGCGGAACTGCTGGATCAGGACGGACAGCGGCGCTGCAGTAGCAGTACCCAGTCTCTGCAGCAGCATGCCCGACTGGTCTGTTGCGTCCACGGCCATCACTGCTTCCTGGCGGATGCTTCCCAGCAGTTTGGCCAGTACGGCGGTGACTGTGGTGGTGCCTGCGCCGCCGGCAGTGCCCAGGACAACGATGCGGCGCCCCGTGGTGATGGGAGCCTCGACGTCGGCGCTGGCGCGGATGAGGCGTTCGGACAGCACACCGGACGTGACGGCGTCGGTCACCTCAAACCGCACGCGCTCCCACAGCGTGTCGCCGCCCTTCCTGCGCGTCCCCGGGTTCACCGCTGGAGAAACGGCAGGGGCGGCCGCCACAGCGCGGGGGCTGGTCGTGCGGGTGCCGGCCGCCCGGGGCCTGGTCACGTGTGCAGCGGTCTCCGAAGCGGAGAGGGCAGTGACCGGCAGGGCCGGTGACATGCCCGGAAAGCCGCCGCCCGCCGTCGTCGTAACCTGTCCCGGGGCTGCGGATGGTTCTCCGGATGATGCGGAGGAGAAGGGGAAACCTGCGCGGGGCTGATCAGCCAAAGGTCTGTCCTAGCTGTGTGTAGGTCCCGGACAAGCCCAGAACCAGGGGGATGGTGGCCAGTACGCAGAGAAGTTCCAGCCGGGAGGCCGTCAAGCGGAGCCGGGCCGCCGTCTCCTCGCGGACCCTGACCACTGAGGCGAGAAGGATGGCCAGGGCCACGGCCCCGACGCCACCCACGAGCCAGGGCTGCCGCAACGCAAGGGAGAGGGCGACGGCGACGCCCAGGCAGGAGCCGGCAGCGGCCAGATACAGTCCCGCCCGCTGGCTCAACAGCGGCAGGGAGAGCCCGCGGAGCGTCAGCGCCCCCAGCAGGGAGAAGGCCAGGGCCGTTGCCCATGCGGGCCTGTCGGCCGCGGTGGCGGTGATGACGGCGGACAGCCCCGCCATGCCGCTTGCGGCCAGAGTCCACCCCGTGAGTGTGGAGTGCGCTGCACGGACGGCGTCCAGTGTGCTCTTTCGGCTGATACGCCTGCCCTGCCGCTGGTCGTCGTCCAGGGCGCTCAGCCCGGTGAGTACGGTGGCCAGGCGCGGAGCAACGCCCACAGCGAAGACGGCAGCGATGCCCGTGGTTCCTGCCGCCAGCGGCACGTCCCCCGTGCTCCAGCCCATGAGCGTCCAGATCCCGCTGAGCCCGGCGAGGAGGCCCGCGCTGGAGAGGAAGGGCACATATCTGCGCGTAGCCACGGCACCGGCGGCAAGGCCTGAGACCACAGCGCCGGCTGAGAGCACGGCCGCCTGGGCGAGAGGCTCCAGCGTGAGGGCGACCGCCACGGCGGCTGCCAGGCCCGCCAGTATCAGGGCAAGTCCGGCCGGCACCGAGCGCCAGCGGCCCAGGGCGGCGCCGGCCACCAGCAAGGCTGCGGCGACGGCCACCGCGACGCCTGCGTCAGGTCCGTCCAGCAACATCACCGCTGCAATGACGGACCCTGCCAGCAGGAGGCCTCCCAGGGAGGCAAGCCCCGTGGTGCGCAGCCGTCCGGACCACAGGGCGGGTGTGCGCTCCGTGGTGTCGGCAGCGAATGAGGCAACGTCGTAGACCTCAGGTGCGGGCGGCACGCTGACGTCGTCGCGAAGGTACAGCAGCGTGCCGTCGGTGATCCCGGACTGGCGTAGGCTGAGCGAGTCCTCGAGCGTGGTCCCGGTGCTGGTGGTCAGCACCGAGGACGCGGCCGGCGCCTGCAGCCCGCCGGTCCTCTTGGTACTCGTCACGGAGCCGTCTTCGTCAGCCATCAGCTGCAGAAGTTGCGGAAGAAGGGAAGCCACCGGCTCGTCAGAAGGGAGCCGCACATCGAGATGCCGGTTGTCACCGATGATGGTGATGCGGCTCAGTGAGGTGCTCATGCGGCTCCCGCCTGGTAGTTGTGCGCCACGGGGGATGCGCCAGCCTGCTGGCTGGACTTACCGGGTTGGCTGGACTGCTCACTGAGCAGGTGCTGGACAAAGCTGTACCCGACGCAGATGGCAGCGATCAGGGCTGCTACCAGAAGCGACTGCAGCAGCCGGGCAGTGAACGTTGAGTAGCTGCGTTCCTGGAGATTCCTGCCAAACAGAAATGCATCATCCAGGCGGCTTTTGCGGACCTTCGCCGACTCGAGAAGCCTTGAGTCGAAATCTTCAGCCATCGCCTGTTTCCCCCTTAGTAAGCAAGCACGGCCAGCTGTGGCCACCGCGCGGCGGCTATCAGCCCTTAAACCTATCGCGGGTTCCGCGTGGCTGTGCAAGTCAAGGGCCTCACGGGGGCTTATTTACTGCATCGACTGGACATATTGCGGCCTCCATGTCCATGCTTGAACGTGCCGTCGCCGTCCGGCGCGGGTACGGTCTCAGAGCATCTTTAGTCTCAGAACATCATTTGGGGGAGTCATGGCCATCTTCGACATGGGCGCGGACACGCTCGGCAGCCTGAACAAGCAGACAGACGCATCGCACCAGGACCTCGGAGCCCTGGTCCGCAGGTTCGTCGACGCTGTTGCTCCGTTGGAGGGCCGCTTCAGCGGTGCCGGAAAAGCGTCCTTCGACTCCTTCAAAAACCGGTCCGATCTGGTGGCCACCGAACTGAACGCTGCACTCGCGGCTATTGTCGAGGGCCAGTCGGGGATGAATACGGCATTCCAGCAGGGCGATCTTGCGGCCAGCGACAACGCCCGCCGCACCGAGGGGTCCGCGAACTTCGACGGCGCCCGCTTCCAGGGGCGCGCCGGCTGAGCCGGGCGCCTGCTGAATTCCGTCACCAACACCCTTTAGATCCGGAACGGAGTAGGGGCCGCCAGGGCTCCGACACAAACCATGACTGCAAACCGCATTGCCTACGACACGAACGTTTCATCCCAGGTGCAGGGAGACATCCAGGCGCTCGCAGCCCAGCTGGAAAGCCTCATCGCCCAGCGCCAGTCCGATGTCAACCAGGCCATGGCTGACTTCCGCGCTGACGGCGTGGATGCCGAGTACCAGGCCGTCGAGGCACGCTGGGGAAGCGCCGCCAACGAAGTGCGGGCCATCGTCACCCTGGTCCGCAGCACCCTTGGGCTTAACGATGAATCCGCCACAACCGCCGCCACTTCTGCCCGCAACGCGGTGCAGGGCATCGGCTGACGCGGCGGTTCATTCCCATGGCAGGTGCATGGAACATCGACGTGCCGGCCAGCCAGGCCGTGATCGGCTCAGCAGCATCGTCTGTCCAGGGGCTGCAGGAGCCAATTGGCCAGATGCAGGCAGCGCTGATGGGTGTCTCCGAGTCGGTGCCCTCGCCCGTGGTCCAGGCGGCCCTCGGCGCCTTGGTGGAGGCCGTGATCGTTCCGGCGACCCAGGGGCTGGTTTCGAAGAGCGTGAACGTTTTGGAGAGCACGGCGGAAGCAGTCGGCCACTACGCGGCCGGTGACCTGAATATGGCAGCGAACGCGGCCCGCGGGGCGTCAGCAATGCCGGCGGGCTGGGCAAAGGCCGCCGGCCCGCAACCGCGGCCCAACTAACCACTTCAAATTTAGGGAATCAGGACGGCGATGAGCAGCGGGTTCGCGGAAGTTTGCACGATTGGGGCCGGAGCAAGCGGTATCGACGCCGGCGGCCTCCCGCCATTGCCCGACGCCGACGCGCTGGAAACGCACGCCACCGCACTTGCCGGGGCCAGTGCATCGATCAGTGCGGGAGTGAATGCCGCTTCCCGGACATGGACCGGCCTGTCCGGCGCCTACGAGGCACCGGAACAAGGCGTGGTGCTTTCTGGATTCTCGCCGATCGCCTACCGCGCGGCCAGCCTGCAGGGCATAACTGAACAGTGCTCCGCGGCGCTGCGTTCCTTTGCCGGGCGGACGCGGGATCTGAAGCTCCGGGTTGAGGCCCTGAGGGCTGAAGTCAGCGCACTGGACGAGCTGATCCTGGGAAATGATGACTGGCAGTCGAAGATCGACATTGTCGATCAGCGCCGCGAAACCTATGACCGCTGCAGTGCGCTGGCCCAGGACATCCTGGATTCAGACGCCGCCTGCGCTTCCGCACTCAATGTACTGGCCGGTGGCGAGAAGGTTTCCGCTGCTGTCATTCCCAGGCAAAACCTGAACGGCTCCACGGACGTCCTGTCGAATGTTTTTTCGAACGTGCAGCACTTCCTGGGCAGCGACCAAGAGATTGCCGACCAGCCATGGGGGCCGGCCAACGTCTCCCTTCGCGCGGGCGGGCTCGCCTCCCTGGGGCAGGGCGCCCTTGCCGCAGTGGTTGGTGCCGGCCAGGGCCTGTACACGCTCCTGGGTACCACGGACAAGGAGCAGCAGGTCCGTGCCTGGCAGGGCCTCGGGATGCTCGCCGGCGCGGCGCTGACCACTCACCGGGCGATCTCGCGGGCCGACGGAAAGTTCTCCGCGGAAGAGTTGAATGCCATGCTCACCGTGGGCGACGCCGTCAAGGGTGCGGTTTACTACGACGAGTGGGGCAAGGACCCGTGGTACGCGGCCGGCGGCGCTACGGTGGACGTTGCGGGACTTTTTGCCGGTGGCGCCGGCGTCGGATTGAAGGCAGGGACGGCCGCCAGCAAGGCGGGAATGGCAGCCGAAAAGATGGGTGCCGCCGCGACGGAGGGCTCCCGACTAGGAAGGCTGGCTCCTGCTTTGGGCAGTTCCGCCGATGCCCTGGGAACGGCCGGTGCCGTCTTGTCGAAGCCAGGCTCTGTTGCCCTGAAGATATCCGACGTCGTCATGCCGGAAACTACGGCGAAGCTGCTGGACAAACTGGCCGACGTCCGCGTCGAAGGGCCCGCGCCCAGCCACACGCCCGACGCCCCGGACCTCCCTCGCACGGGCATAGCCGAAGGCAACGGACCTGCACCTCTGCGGCACGAGGATGCCAGGGTGGCTCGGCCTGGGGCGGCTGAGGAGAGCCCGGCGCCCCGCGGCGAGGGGGCGGGCGACGCTCCCGACGACGATGCCAAGGCGGTTGCCGGTTCGTCCGAGGTCCCGGGCGAACGCGTGCCCCACGTGGACGACGAGCCCAAACCCGAGGACGCGCTGTACGGGCTGCCACGTGATGTCCACGCCGAGCACTCGCCGTACCCTGCGATTACGGATGTCAACAGGGAGACCATGGAATTGGTCTCCGATCCGCAGGCTCCCTGGGGCCGCGCTCCCGAGGGAACTCCGTTCAGCAAAGCTGAGTACGACGAGCGGTACACCAAGCCGGGCAGAGAAGGCGCCGTATGGTCCGAGTATCCGCCCAACGCGGGGAGGGTCCAGGGCACGGGTTGGGATTACATGAGCTTGAAAGCCTTCGTCCGGGATTACGGCGGCCAAGTGGACCGGATAGGTGATTCCGACGGGTCGTACTTGGGACTGATAGAGGATGGCGTACCAGCTAGTTTTGAGGACCGTTCCCTGCCGGTGGCGTCACTGGAGAAGGCATACTCCACGTATCGGTTGGTAGAAGATTGGCCCCCGGGCGCGGAAGGCTGGACGATTGAAGTATCAAAGATTGCTCCTGCCTTCGGGCGGGAAGGCGGGGCCATGCAATTGCAGATTATGGATAATCTGGGTAAGCCAGTCCCGGTCGACTCGCTGCTGGACGAAGGAGTGCTGACGCCGTGAGTGACATGCAGCAGCAGCTGGACGAACTAATGGCCAGAACAGGCGACATGATTGCCAAAGCCGGGCACACAGCCAGAAAGAGCGACAGCGACGGCTCCTGGTACTTTGCCCCGAGCGGCGACAACTACAGGCACGTTCTGGTCCGTGACGGATTGTTCGTTGTTGGACAGGTCGACCGCAACAACCCCGAGTACGATGTTTTTACGTCAGAGTACGCCCGCGATACGGAGCTGTTTATCGTCTTCTGGCTGTGCAGCAGCTGGCGGTCGCAGCGACGTCTTCCCAAGTTGTTGACGGTTCCCGTACCTGTCACGATTGACAAAGTAGCGCCAGGATTCAGCTTGGAACGCGATGGCTCCGCTTGGGTGCTTAGGGAGGCAGCCACCGGCGCTGAGCGGCGTACCTCTAACGCATCGGGGTTGGTTCATTTTTCCCATTACGTCAACATGTCCCCGGAGGAATTGCGTGAGGCGTGCTTGGCGCCCGGAGGGAAACCACCCTTCTTCCCGCTAACGTAAACAAACTTCAAGATCTTTTGGCCTGCCTTTTCCAGAGAGGGAAAGTATGTTTGACGTCTACCCGCCCGATAACGGCGCCCTGCCCGGTGACCGCCTGGCGCTCAAGAGCCTAAGCGAATTCCGCCGGCTCTACGGCGGAACCGTGGACAGGGTTGGTGGTGAGGACGGTTCGCACCTGTACCTGCTCATTGACGGCAACCCATCCAGCTTTGAAGCCAGATCCCTCCCGGTGAATGCGCTGGAGCTGCCCTACTCCCGGTATCAGATGGCCGCAGACTGGCCTCTGGGGACCGAAGGGTGGACTGTGGAGGGTTCAGTCGTGGGCCCCGGCTTTGGCCGCGCCGGAGGAGCCAGCCAGGTGCTGTTCCGCGACGCGGACGGCACAATTCTGACGGTCGACGAACTGCTGAAGGCCGGGGTGCTGACCAAGTGACTATCAATATAGAACCCACCATGTCCCGTTTTCCCGAGTTGGCCAAGGCCGCCAATTACAGCATGGCCAGGTCCGGGGACGACTCATGGTGCCTCTACAATCTTGGCGGGGAAGTCCAGCTGTACCTTCGCGAGGTGGACGGGCGCTTTGTGCTCACCGAGGCCGAGCGCGAACGGTCAGAGCGAATCGTGTTCGTATCGCCTCTCCTTGACGACATCGAGAAGTTCCTGGTGTTCCGTCTCACAAGCCTTTACCGCCGTCGGCAGGGCCAACCGTTGCTGCTGGTCACGCCCGTTCCCGTGACGGCCGACAGCGTGGCCCCCGGTTTCTCACTGCGACTGGTCGGGGACGGCCTGGCCACGCTCACCGAGGCCACAACCGGCGTCGAACGTCAGGGGCGGATCATTCCACTTGTGGAGTTCTCGCACTATTCGGCACTGTCCGCAGATGAGCTTCGGACCTACACGCTGCACCCTGAAGCCTCGCCCGTCTTCAGGGCCACGAACGCCGTCTAAGGTGGTTTCCACCGTGAAGCCGCCGCCGGGGGCCCAGGCTCAACGAACGGGGTTGGTTTCGACGGGCTCAACCTGCGGCGGCTAGTGCAGCCCCATCGCTTCGCGTACCTCGTCCAGGATGTGGTGCATGGCGGCCTCTGCGGCGACGGCGTCCCCGCCGGCCACGGCTGAGGCAACATTCTCGTGGGCTTCGAGGGCTTCCTGGCGCGGCTTGAACGGCATGAGGCCCTGCTGGGTCCGGCTGGTCAGCACCTCGGCCACCATCCCTTCGAGGGACGAGAACATCTCGTTGCCGCAGCTCTTCAGCAGCAGCCGGTGGTAGGCGATATCGGCTGCCGTGAACGCCTCCAGGTCTCCGGCCTCACCCAGCCGCCGAAGCTCCGCGGCCAGGGCCACCAGCTGGCTGCGCTCGGCGGCACTCGCCCGGCGGGCGGCACCGGCCGCGGCAATGGGCTCGACGGCGATGCGCAGCTCGGTGAGGCTGGCGTACTGCTGGGCGCGACGGTCTGACGCGAGGCGCCAGCGCACCAGCTTGGGGTCGTAGACGTTCCAGAGGTCCGGGCTCTGCACCACAATGCCCACCCGGCGGCGCGAGTACACCAGGTTCATCGATTCCAGGACCTTCATGGTGTCGCGGGCGACGGTGCGGGACACGCCGTACTCCTGCTGCAGGCCTTCAAGGGTCAGCCGGCTTCCCGGCGCGAGGCTTCCGGACGCGATGGCCACGCCAACAGCGTCAAGTACGCGTTCATGCATCGCGGGTGACAACCCGCCGTCGTACGCGGTGACCGCGTGGTTCCCTGTCGCCGTCGACATGATCCTGCCTCTCTTTCGCGCCGCAGGCGCTCTCCCAGCGTACCGGAAGATGAGGCAAAGGTATGACCTGTGACACGCAAAGATAGTATCTTTCGCCACAAATGGTGATACCTTATCTCCAGCGCAGTTCGAAACGGACTGCAGATTGAGCTTCTTCCACAAGCCAAAGACGTCTTCTTCGGAGGTAAACGATGCAGTATCCAGCCACGCACCTGGTGGTGATGGGCGTCGCCGGTTCCGGCAAGTCCACGATTGCCGCGGCACTGTCCAAGCATCTGGGCTGGGCATGCGCGGAGGCGGATGAGTTCCACCCGCAGGCCAACATCGCCAAGATGAGCCAGGGTGTTCCGCTACAGGACGAGGACCGCTGGCCCTGGCTGCAGGAGATCCAGAAATGGATGACCGAACGGGCGCGCTCCAGGCACAGCACCGTGCTCACGTGCTCCGCGCTCAAGCGGACATACCGCCAGCTGCTGTCCGACGCCGAAGGCCGCGTCCTCTTCATCCACCTGCACGGCGAGGCGGACGTCCTCAGCCAGCGCATGCAGGGCCGCGAAGGCCACTTCATGCCGCCCACGCTCCTGCCCAGCCAGCTGGCCACTCTCGAACCACTGACCGCGGAGGAACTCGCGGCCGGAAGCCTCCGCCTGGACATCACCCGGTCGCCTGAGGAACTCATTGCGGAGATCCTGGCAGCCCTGCAGCTCCCCTCGAACCGGGAGCTCTCCTCGAACCAGGAGCTCCCCACCGACCAGGCGCCCTGCGCCAACTAGCCACGACCCGGGTTCCGCGCCCCAAAAGCGCGGACCCACCCCCCCAAGTAATCTGCTTCAAAGGAGAACCATGACCATCGAAGGATGGACCCAAACGCTGGGCGCGGGACCGCTGCTGCTCATTGCGGCGGTGGCGATCGGCGTCCTGCTGTTCCTGATCATCAGGCTGCGCATGCACGCGCTGCTTGCCCTGATCCTGGTCAGCCTCGGCACCGCCTTCGCCACGGGCATCCCCGCCAACCAGGTGGTCCCGGTGCTCATCAACGGCTTCGGGACGACCCTCGGAACCGTGGCGCTGCTCGTCGGCCTGGGCGCCATGCTCGGCCGCATCGTGGAAACCAGCGGCGGCGCCAAGGTGCTGGCCGACTACATGATCGGCATCTTCGGTGAGAAGCGCGCCCCGTTCGCGCTGGGCCTGGCCTCGCTGGTCTTCGGCTTCCCCATCTTCTTCGACGCCGGCCTCGTGGTCATGCTCCCCGTGGTCTTCGCCGTCGCCCACCGCCTGGGCGGGGGAGTGCTGCGCTACGGCCTCCCCGCCGCCGGCGCGTTCTCCGTGATGCACATCTACCTGCCGCCGCACCCGGGCCCCGTCTCGGCGTCGGCCTTCTTTGAAGCGAACATCGGCCTCGTGACCATCGCCGGCCTGATCACCGCCATCCCCACCTGGTACCTCACCGCATACCTGTACGGCCTGTGGACCGGCAAGAAGCTGGAGCTCCCGGTTCCGGAACTCCTGGGCCACGCCACCGCCGAGGCCGAATCCCACCCGCCGCGCTTCCGCACCATCATGGGGCTGCTGCTCCTGCCGCTGCTCTTCATCTTCATCAACACCGGCCTGAACACCGCGGCCTCAGCGGGTGTGCTGCCCGCCTCCGTCAAGAACGAACAGTGGTTCCAGTTCCTGCGGACGCTGGGTGAAACCCCGGTGGCGCTGCTCATCACGGTGTTCGTGGCCATGTTCGTGCTCGGCGCCCGCCGCGGCGTCAACAACGGCGTCCTGGAGAACCTGCTCGAATCGTCGCTCGGTCCGGTCTGCTCGGTCATCCTCATCACGGGCGCCGGCGGCATGTTCGGCGGCGTGCTGCGCACCTCAGGCATCGGCGACGCACTGGCCGACGTCCTGGGCCACATGGGCATCCCGCTCATCCTGGCCGGCTTCCTGATCTCGTCCATCCTGCGCATCGCCCAGGGCTCCGCCACCGTTGCCCTCACCACCACCGCCGGCCTGATCGCCCCGGGCGTCGCCGCTGCCGGAATGAACGCCATGCAGGTGGCCGCCCTGGTCATCGCCTGTGCCGCCGGTTCAGTCGTTGCCTCGCACGTGAACGACGCGGGCTTCTGGATGGTGGGCCGCTTCTTCGGCATGGACGTCAAGACCACGCTGAAGACCTGGACCGTCATGGAAACGCTGATCGGCGTGATGGGCTTCGGCATCTCCGCAGCCATCTTCGCCGTGGCCGGGCTGGCCGGTTAGCGTCACGTTCTGGAGTACGACGGCGGGAGGCCGGCAGATCTGC
>NZ_JBHTSL010000053.1:0-40684 GCF_042795115.1 Arthrobacter sp. NPDC056493
CCATGCCGTGATAAAAAAAGAATAATTTCTCATTTGATTACAAAATCTTATTTTTGTGAACCCAACTGGGTAGCTGCAGATGGCGTTCTCAGCGCTGGGAACGCCCTGTACTGCTACCCAGTTGGGCCCTCACCCGACAACGACGGCGGCCGCCCCCATTCCGGGGACGGCCGCCGTCGGCATATGCGCCGCGCGGGAAACGTCAGCGCGGATGCGGGAAGGTTACTTCGCGGTGATGGTCCAGTCGCCGTCGGAGTTGACCTGGATGAAGCCCGGGGTGAGCTTCACGGTGCCGCTGTAGTCACCGATCTTGTTCACGGCCAGCTCCGGAACCTCACTGCCGAAGCCCTGCACTACGAAGTTGCTTTCGCCCTTGTTGGTGATGGCTGCCTTGTCGGTGGCCACGTCCCAGTACAGGACCCTGTCGCCGTGGCCGGTGACCTTGTCCGTGGAGGAGGGAACGCTGTCGATGTCCTCGATTTTCAGTGTCCAGGCGGAATCGGCGCTGACGTTGAACTCCGTGGTGGGCGCGCCCGCGCTGGTGTCCACGAGGTGCGAACCGGCGTAGGCGCCCGTGGTGTTGACCAGCAGTATCTCGGCGCCGTTGGTTTCCAGGACGGTGTTGCCGCTGCAGGCCTTGCAGGTGAAGGTCACCACGGCGGGAAGTCCCTTGAGATCAACCGACTTGACGGCGTCGCCCGTGCCCGTCAGCGTCCGGGCCTCCAGGTGCTGCCGGTCTTCCCCGGCAGCTGCTTCCTCGGTGGTCTCCGGCGCCGCCGGTGAACCCGCGGCGCTCTCCTGGGTGACAGGTGCGGCCGAGATGATCGGCGGGGTGGCGGCCTCCCGGACCACAGCCGCAGCGGCGATCCCGCTGAACACGCCAACCACCAGGTTGACCACCAGAAGGACCACCGTGACCACAACGGCCACCGTCTTGTGCTGCGCATACCCTGCCAGCGGCCGGCCGTTCTTGTCCGTCTGCTTCCCGGCCAGCGTCATGATCAGGTCCACGAGCGACCAGACGCCAACACCGCCCAGCGTCAGCAGCTTGGCAATGCCCGTGCCGATCTTGCCGAGGTAGAAGCGGTCCACGCCCAGGCCGCCAAGGAGCAGTGCGAACAGCCAGGTGACCAGGAAGGACTTCTGCGGTTCTGCCCCGTACTGCCCGGGGAACGCCCCGTACGGCCCCGGATACGCCTGCCCAGCGTTCTGCCCGTCCAGCAACTGCCCGTTCGCATACTGCGGCGCGCCGTAGGTGGTGTAGTCGGAGGGCGGCGGCGGGGTTGGGCCGGGGTGGCTCATTGCGGTCCTTTCAGGGCAGGCGACAGCAGGGGTCGCCGAGGTGGCGGAGTGAGAAAGAGGTGGGCAGTGCGGAAGGGGGTGGTGCGGAAAAGGGGTGGGTCGAGCGGATAATCCCCCTGCCAAACCATCGCCCGGGTGGGCGGAGATTTGCGGTGGATGACACGTCGCGTGACAGCGGGCACACGGCTTCAAAAAGCCCGTTACTTACGGCTTTATGGTTTGCACATCTGCTGCTGTCCCCCAGTTTGACGCTTTGGCGTCACCGCCCCCTGAAGGGATAATACAGGGCTTCCGGAGGGCAGGCCGGGACGCCACGGCGCGTCCCCAAAGACGCGCCGGAAAGACGTTCGACGACGGCGGCGGCCGCCCGCCGTCGTCGTGCTTTAGTTCCCGAAACGGGCAGCTGTTGCGGCCCTACTTCGGCGCAGCTCCGATCTGCTGCATGAGGCTCAGCGTGTCCGTCGATCCCCAGTGCTCGGCGACCTTGCCGTCCTGCACGCGGATGATGTCGATGCCCGAGAATTCCACCGACTTGCCAGTGGCCGGGATCCCCGCGAACTCGCCCTGGTGCGTTCCGGTCAGGATCACGTGGGCCGCCTCAAGGTCCCCGTCGGCGAGCGCCGGCTCGCTGGTCTTGACCGCGAGGTCCGGGAACGCCGTCCGCACCGCGTTCACATAGAACTTCACGCCCTCCTTGCCCGGGGGCTGGCCGGGAAAGCCCTCCTCGTGGTCGACGACGTCGTCCGCCACCATCTCGTCGATGATCGCCAGATTTCCGCCCGTCAGCACCTCATCGTAAAAACGCTTGATCAGTCCGTTTCCGCCAGCCATCTCCGTCTCCTTTGAGGTTGTGGCTCTATATGGCAGTTGCATTGTCCTCCTGCCCGGAGGGGGCTTCAATGGCCGGTTGCTTACGGAATCCGGCGGCCATCCCGGGGCTCCTTCATGGCGGGAAAGGTCCAAAATGAGGTATGGGGACATGCCAGAACCAGCAACGAACGAAGGGGTTTGCCATGGCCGGCTACTTTGAAATCACCGATGCCCCGGACGGAGGCTTCCGCGTCAGGCTTCTGGACGGGACGGGAACGCTCGTGGCGGTCTCGGTCAAGTACCCCACCAAAGAGGCTGCCGTCGCAGGGATTTCCTGGACCAGGGAGGTGGCCGGGACCGGCCTCATCCGCGACATGAGCCGGGGCGGCCACGGGGAGATCATCATCCCCAAGTCCAGGGTTGCCCATGCGACCACCAGAATCCACTCCCATACCCGGTTCCAGACCACGGCCAGAGGGGTCCATTCCCGCTGACCGGACGAGCGCGGCCTGGCCAAGGGGGACATGACGGCGGCCGGACCTCACACTAGGGTGGGTTCCACGGCTGAAGACACCCGGCCTCGGAACGCCCCTACGGAGCTGCCACCATGACCGACGCCCTCGCCCCCAGTGCCGGAAGCCCCAGCGACGGAAGCCCCAGCGACGGAAGCCCCGCAGCCGAAGCCACCCTGCGCCGCATCGCCGCCGACAGGCTCGGCCTCCCCCACCTCCGGGACGGCCAGCTCGCCGGGATGACTGCCCTGGCTGCCGGCCGGGACGTGCTCGCGGTGATGCCCACCGGCTACGGCAAGTCAGCCATCTACCAGGTGGCCGCCCTGTTCCTCCACGGCGGCCACGAAAGGACGAAGCACCCCGACGACCCCGCGGCCGACAGGGCAAGGCGCGGTCCCGCCGTCGTGGTTTCCCCGTTGATTGCGCTGCAGGAGGACCAACTGGACGGCCTGCTGGAGGACCTGGGCGGGGAGTCCGCCGTCGCCATCAACTCGGGACGGAAGGACTCCGAGGTTGAGGACGCGTGGGAGGCGGCCGGGCGGGGTGAGGCCGCGTTCCTCTTCCTCGCCCCTGAGCAGCTGGCCAAGGTCGAGACGGTGGAGCGGCTGGCGGCCATGGACGTTGCGCTGTTCGTGGTGGACGAGGCCCACTGCGTCTCTTCCTGGGGGCACGACTTCCGCCCCGACTACCTGCGGCTGGGCGAGGTGCGCCGGCAGCTCGGCCATCCTCCCGTCGCCGCGCTGACCGCCACCGCCTCTCCCCCGGTCCGCGACGAGATCCACCAGCGCCTGTGCATGAAGGATCCGCTGGTGCTGGTCCACGGCTTCGACCGCCCCAGCATCCGGCTCGGCGTGGTGCGGCACGTCGGGGACCGGGACAAGCAGCGTGCCGTGGTGGAGCAGGCTGCCGAACTTCACGCCGGGCTCAAGGGTCCCGGCCTGCTGTACGCCGCGACGCGCAAGGACACGGAATCCTACGCGTTGGATCTGACCGGGCGCGGGCTTCGGGCCGAGGCTTACCACGCCGGCCGGAAGCAGAGCGAGCGGGACGAGGTGCACGAGCAGTTCCTCGACGACGAACTGGATGTGGTGGTGGCCACCACCGCGTTCGGCATGGGCATCGACAAGCCCAATGTCCGCTTCGTGATCCACGCCGACATCCCCGAGTCCCTCGACGCCTACTACCAGGAGATCGGGCGCTCAGGCCGCGACGGGCAGCACGCCTCCGCCGTTCTCCACTACCGGCCGGAGGACCTCGGCCTGCGCAAGTTCTTCGGTACCCACAAGCCGGACGAGGACGCGCTGCTCACCGTCCTCACCGCCCTGCGTGCTGCGGACGGTCCGGTCACCCAGAAAGCGCTCGCCGAGCAGACCGGCATCCCGGCCCGCCGGCTGACCGGGCTGCTGAATCAGTTGCAGGAAACCCGCTCCGTGAAAACCGGCAAGCGCGGCGTCCGGCTGGAAGCCGGCGCCAGGCTGCCCAAGGTGGTGGAACACGCCGTCGAACTCGCCGAAGCACGCCAGCGCGTGGACCGCTCCCGGATCGAGATGGCGCGCGGCTACGCGGAGACGGACGCCTGCCGGCGCCAGTTCCTGCTGGGCTACTTCGGCGAGGACCTGCCCGAGCCTTGCGGCAACTGCGATAACTGCGCCGACGGTTCCGCGTACGAGGAGGATTACGACGGCGCCGCGGCGGCCGCTGGCGGGGAACCGTTCCCCCTCCAGGCCGCCGTGGTGCACAAGGAATGGGGCGCCGGCATCGTGATGCGGCACGAGGAGGACGTGATCACCGTGCTCTTCGAGCAGGAGGGCTACAAGACGCTCTCCCGCGGGGCCGTAACGGACGGGAAGCTGCTGACCCTGGCGACGTGACGCCGTCGTACGCCTTTCCCCGCCAAGTATGTATCAGATCAGGGCGTTTTCAGCGCTGGGAACGCCCTGATCTGCTGCTTACTTGGGTCTCCACGGCAGCACGTTGACAGGCCCTCGTGACGCGTGCCATATTGATTGCATGAACCTGTTGGACAGCTGGACAGTTGGACAAGAAAAAGTAGTGCGGGTCGGTGCGGCCGAGGCCGTGTTCGCATCTCTTCGAAACGCCATTGAAGCCGGCAAGATCCCTGTGGGTGCGCGGCTGGATTCCGAGGCTTCCCTGGCCCAGCTCTACGGGGTAAGCCGATCCATGGTCCGTGAAGCACTGAAGTCGTGCAATGCGCTCGGTCTGACGGCAACGTTCACGGGCAAGGGCACCTTCGTCATCGCGGACCGGGTTGTGCAGGACCTGAAGCTCGGCAAGTATTCCGCCCGGGACCTGGTGGAGGCGCGGCCCCACATTGAAGTACCTGCCGCTGCCCTTGCCGCCGAACGCCGGACTGCCGAAGACGTGGAGGCACTACGCGAAATTCTCGAGGCCATGTCGGACGAAGACGATCTCCAGCAGTGGATCCTTCTTAACGCTGAATTCCACGCCACCATCGCCCGGTGCAGCGGCAACGGCGTCTTTGTGGGCGTCCTGACGGACATCCGCGAAGCCATGGGCGACCAGTCGAATACCCTGAACCTCGTAGCTGACCGGCGCAAGGAATCCGACCGGGAACATGCCCGCATTTTCGCTGCCATTGAACGCGGGTCCGCGCAAGAAGCGTCGAGGGCCATGACGCGCCACCTGCACGGGGTGGAGTGCGCGTTGGGCAGCCTTGTGCCCGGCGGCGAGAACTGACCGACGATCGCCGTCTCTGATACGTCCGCGCT
The DNA here is from genome assembly GCF_042795115.1 of Arthrobacter sp. NPDC056493. Lineage (NCBI taxonomy): Bacteria > Bacillati > Actinomycetota > Actinomycetes > Micrococcales > Micrococcaceae > Arthrobacter > Arthrobacter sp. NPDC056493. The sequence continues at coordinate 5,375 of NZ_JBHTSL010000053.1, forward strand.
GCCCATGCTGCGGCCTGACCGCGGCCGGCGGTAGCCTCAATTTGGATTGCCCCAGGGCCACTCAGCTGCCGGCAATGGCCATGCCCGGTCGCTGCGCAACTCGAAACGCTACTGTTCCCGCATTTGCGCTCGGCATGCCATAGACCATGCCCACAGCACACCTATTTTGCCGTCCAATCCCGTCAACGAAGCCGTGAGGACCCCTTGACCATCACCATCCCCGCCCCTGACCTGGCTGTCCGTTCCGAGCATGATCTGCTCGGTGACCGCGATATCCCCGCCGGCGCGTACTGGGGCGTGCACACCCTCCGCGCCGTGGAGAACTTCCCCATCACCGGGCAGCCGCTCTCCACCAACATGCACCTGGTCCGCGGCCTCGCCGCCGTCAAACTCGCCGCCGCCCGCACCAACCTCGAACTCGGCCTCCTGGACCCCGGACGGGCCGCAGCCATCGAAACCGCCTGCACCGACGTCATGAACGGGCACCTGGCCGACCAGTTCGTCGTCGACGTCATCCAGGGCGGCGCCGGAACATCCTCAAACATGAACGCCAACGAGGTCATCGCCAACCGGGCACTGGAAATCCTCGGCCACCCCAAGGGCGACTACGCACGGCTGCACCCCAACGACCACGTCAACCTCTCCCAGTCCACCAACGATGTCTACCCGACTGCGGTGAAGCTCGGCACCATCTTCGCCGCCCGGGAACTCCTCTCAGCCCTCGCCGAACTCGAAGAGGCCTTCGCCGCCAAAGCCCTCGAATTCCGCACCGTCGTCAAAATGGGCCGCACCCAGCTCCAGGACGCCGTCCCCATGACCCTCGGCCAGGAATTCGGCACCTACGCCGTGACCATCGGCGAGGACCGGCAGCGGCTGGCCGAGGCGGACCTGCTCATCCACGAGATCAACCTCGGCGCCACCGCGATCGGCACAGGGCTGAACGCCCCCGCCGGCTACGCCGAGGCCGCCTGCCGGCACCTGGCGGAGATCACCGGGCTGCCCCTGGTCACCGCCGTCGACCTCATCGAAGCCACCCAGGACGTCGGCGCGTTCGTGCACCTCTCCGGCGTGCTCAAACGCGTCGCCGTCAAACTCTCCAAAATCTGCAACGACCTCCGCCTGCTCTCCTCCGGCCCGCGTGCCGGCCTCGGCGAGATCAACCTCCCCGCCGTCCAGTCCGGATCCTCCATCATGCCCGGCAAAATCAACCCGGTCATCCCGGAAGTGGTCTCGCAGGTCGCCTACGAGGTCATCGGCAACGACGTCACCATCACCATGGCCGCCGAAGCCGGGCAGCTCCAGCTCAACGCCTTCGAACCGGTCATCGTCCACAGCCTGCACAAGAGCATCACCCACCTCGAAGCAGCCTGCCGCACCCTCACCACCCGCTGCGTCCGCGGCATCACCGCCAACACCGAACACCTCCGCCTCACCGTGGAACAATCCATCGGCCTGGTCACCGCCCTCAACCCCCACCTCGGCTACACCACCGCCACCGCCATCGCCCAGGAAGCCCTCGCCACCGGCCGCGGCGTCGCCGAACTCGTCCTCGAACACGGCCTGCTCACCCAAACCCAACTCCAGGAACTCCTCAGCCCCGAACGCCTGGCCAACCTCAGCAAATAATCCCCACCTGCCGGGTTCCCGCAACCGCCGGTTGAGCCTGCCGAAACCAGGTCAAGCTCAACCAACGACCCCAGCCCCGCCCGATCAGGGCGCCGGGGCACGCCGTCGTGCCCAAAATCCCAACCGACCACGGAGAAAACGGAACCCGATGACGAGATCCGTTCCAACACCGGGCCCCAGGCCCGGCCGCTACGCAAGGACTGAGTATGAAAAACAAATCAACAATGTGGATTCTGGCAGCGCTCGTGTTCGGAATCCTCAGCGGCCTGCTATTCCACTGGCTCCTGCCGGGTGACGCGCGCGAATCCGTCGTGACTGTCCTCGACACCGCCACGCACATGTTCCTGAACCTCATCAAGATGATCATCGCCCCGCTCATCTTTGCCACTCTGGTCTCCGGCATCGCAGGAGCGGCCAAATCCGCCGGGGTGGGCAAGCTCTTTGGCCGCTCGATGATCTGGTTCCTGTCCGCCTCGGCCCTGGTGGGCGCCTTCGGTTTCATCACGGCCCACGTACTCAACGTCGGTGACGGCCTCCATCTGGTGCCGGGCGGTGGCGCGGGGATGGAAACGAAGGCCCTCGATTACCAGGAGTTCATCACCCACATCATCCCCACCAGCGTTTTCGCCGCCCTCACGGAAAACAACCCGCTCCAGATCCTCGTCTTCGGCGCCCTCTTCGGCATCGCGCTGCTGAACCTTCGGAAGAAGGGCCGCTCCTCCATTGCTGATGCCATCGATGAGCTGATGGGCGTCATGCTGAAGGTCACCGGGTATGTGATGCTGGCGGCACCCGTGGGCGTATTCGCCGGCATCGCGGCAGCCTTCACCGCACAGGGCTTCGACGCGTTTGCCACCTACGCATCATTCATCGGCGGCTTCTACGTCTCCCTCTCCGCCCTGTGGGTCATCATGGTCGGCGTCGCCGTCGCATTCCTTGGACGGGCCGCCTTCCGGCTGGTCCGGATCGTGCGCGAACCCATGGTCATTGCCTTCGCCACCTCCAGCAGTGAAGCCGCGCTGCCCAAGCTCATTGAAGGCCTGACCAGGTTCGGCATCGAAAAGCGCACCACCGGTTTCGTCCTGCCCCTGGGCTACTCGTTCAACGTGGACGGTTCCATGATGTACATGACCTTCGCGTCGGTCTTCCTGATCAACGCCTACGGCATCGACATGGATCTTGGGCAGCAGATCGCGATGACTGCCATGCTCCTGCTCAGCAGCAAGGGCATGGCCGGCGTGCCGCGCGGCTCGCTCGTGGTGGTCGCCGCCGTCGTCCCTGCCTTCGGCATCCCTGCCGCAGGCATAGGTGTCCTGCTGGTGATCGATCAACTGCTGGATATGGGACGCACCGCAACCAACATCCTGGGAAATGCCATCGCCACCGCAGTCATCGGCCGGAACCACGACAAGGTTGCGCCCCAAGAGGCCCCGCTCCCGGAGCGGGAGGTGCAGGACGCCAAGGTGCTGGAGACATCGATTCACTGATGGGCTGGCCCAGCTGGCCGAGCCTGTGCCGATTCAGCAACGCACCGCCGCAGGCATCACGGGATGAAGCCCCCGACTAGGTAGCACATCAGGGCGTTCCCAGCACTGGGAACGCCCTGATCTGCTACTTAGTTGGGCGGCCACGAGTCTTCGGACCGTTGACATGTGACTAAATGGTCACCTATCGTTAATCCCGTGGACGCCGTATTCAAGGCCCTCGCCGACCCCATCCGCCGGGACCTGCTGGACGCGCTCTTCCGCGAGGACGGCCAGACCCTGGGTGCCCTGGAGGCGCGGTTCCAGATCACCCGTTTCGGCGTCATGAAACACCTGAGGATCCTGGAGGAAGCCGGCCTCGTGGTGACCCGGCGCCGCGGCCGCGAGAAACTGCACTTCCTCAATCCGGTGCCCATCAGGCTCGTCCACGACCGGTGGGTGAGCAAATATGCAGAACCATGGGCCGCTGCGCTCAGCGACCTCAAGACCCGATTGGAAAGTCCCATGGAAAAGATTTTCGAAATCTACATCAAAACCACTCCGGAACGGCTCTGGGAGGCCATCACGGACAGCGATATCCGCAGCAAGTACCAGTTCGGGAACACGCTGAAGTCGGACTGGACGCCGGGCTCCCGCTTCGAGATGGGCAACCCCAAGGCCGGGGAACTCCTGGGCGAGGGCGAAAACCTGGAGGTCGATCCCCCGCGCCGGCTGGTGCAGACCATGCGCGCGCTCTGGGGCGAGGACGTCAAGGCAGAGGGCACCTCCCGGGTCACCTGGGAGATCGAGCCCGTGGGCGAGGACTCCTGCCACCTCACTGTCACGCACGACCAGCTCCGCGAAGGCGCCAACGAACAGCTCTACGGCGGCTGGCCGATGATCCTCTCCGGATTGAAGACCTGGCTCGAGACCGGGCAGCAGCTCACCACGCCGGGCTCGCTGATGTACGGCTGAGCAGGGACCCGGTCAGGCACCCCAGCCCCCGCCTGCCCAACTGACTCGCACTTGTTGTCGTTTTGAGCCTTGAAAACGACAACAACTGCGAGTCAGTTGAGGAAGGCTGGGTAGGGTTGATTCCAAGCGCTCCCCCGAATCACATTCAGGAAAGAGGCAGCATGGAAGTTCCCCCTATCGTCTGGATTCTCACGATCGCCGGAATCGTCGCGCTCCTGGCCTTCGATTTCTTCTTCCACGTCCGCAAGGCACACACCCCGTCCCTGAAGGAATCCGCCACGTGGTCGGCCATCTATGTGGGCATGGCCCTCGTGTTCGGCCTCGGCATCTGGCTCTTCGGCGGCTCCAAGATGGGCACCGAGTACTTCGCCGGCTATGTGACGGAGAAGGCGCTGTCCGTGGACAACCTCTTCGTCTTCCTCATCATCATGGCCAGCTTCAAGGTGCCCCGCGCCGACCAGCAGAAGGTGCTCCTGTTCGGCATCGTCTTCTCGCTGCTCGCCCGGACCGGCTTCATCTTCCTCGGCGCCGCCCTGATCAACAGCTTCGCCTGGGTGTTTTACATCTTCGGGCTGATCCTGCTCATCACCGCCGGCAACCTGCTCAAGCCGGACAACCACGACGACGACAGTGAAACCCTGGTGGTCCGGCTCGCCAGGAAGTTCCTGCCCGCCTCCGAGCATTTCGACGGCGACAAGCTCTTCACCGAGGTTGACGGCAAGAGGGTCCTCACCCCGATGCTCCTGGTGATGGTGGCCATCGGCGCGACGGACATCCTCTTCGCGCTCGACTCCATTCCGGCCATCTTCGGCCTGACGCAGAACGTGTTCATCGTGTTCACGGCGACCGCGTTCTCGCTCATGGGCCTTCGGCAGCTGTTCTTCCTGATCGACGAACTCCTCGACCGCCTCATCTACCTCTCCTACGGCCTTGCCGCCATCCTTGGCTTCATTGGGGTGAAGCTGATCCTGCACGCCCTGCACGAGAACAACCTGCCGTTCATCAACGACGGCGAACACGTGAACGTCCTCGAGATCAGCACCGGCCTGTCGCTCACCGTGATCCTCGGCGTACTCGCCGTCACCATCATCGGGTCCCTGCTCAGCCCCAAGGGCAAAGCCAAGACCATGGTCTCGGGCGCGAAGCGGCACGCCACCACCTACGTGGACCTCAACTACGAGACGGACATTGCCGAACGCGAGCGGATCTTCGACAAGCTGGTCCGGGAGGAGCAGGAACTGAAGAAACTCCCGGAGAAGTACAAGCGGCTCATCCGGAACGAAACCGAGTTCATGGACCTCATCCGCCAGGCCCACACTGAGCACGACCAGGCACTCGAGCGCGCCGGCGAGAAATAGCCCTCAAACAGCAACGCGTAGTCAGCCGTCAGCCAGCCGTGCCGCTTCCCGCGCCAGGTCAGTGATCCGCTGCCAGTCCCCACTTTCGACGGCGGCGCGCGGCGTCAGCCAACTTCCCCCGACGCAGCTGACGTTGGGCAGCTTGAGGTAGTCCGGCGCCGTCGCCAGGCTGATGCCGCCGGTGGGGCAGAACGTCACCTGCGGGACGGGTGCGCCGATGGCCGCCAGGTACGACGGTCCGCCGGCAGGGCCTGCCGGGAAGAACTTCATGGTGTCCAGCCCGCGTTCCAGCACGGCCATCACCTCGCCCACCGTGGCCACGCCCGGAAGTACCGGAAGCCCGAGGGACAGCATGTGGTCCAGCAGCGACGGCGTCACGCCGGGGCTGACCAGGAACTGCGCGCCCGCGGCCACGGCGGCGTCGGCCTGGCCGGGCGTGAGGATGGTGCCCGCGCCCACCAGGATGTCCGGGACCTCGTTGGCGATGGCCTTCAGCGAGGTGAGCGCCGTGTCGGTCCGCAGGGTGAGCTCGATGATCCGGACGCCGCCGTCGGCCAGGGCCCGGGCAACGGGAACCGCGTGCTGAGGCTCCTCGATGGTCACCACGGGGATGACCGGGGAAACGTTCAGAACGCTGGTGCCGTCAGCCATGGTTGATCTCTTTTCTCAGGCCGTCCAGCCCGTGCGTGTCGATAATGCTGTACCAGTGGATGAGGAGGCCGGCGAGTCCGGCGTGCGCTCCGAGTTCGGGCTCGAAGACACTGCGGCAGCCCAGCAGCGCGGGGACCACGACGGCGGCGGACCGCGATGCCGGCAGGGCGGCGTGGAGTTCGGCGGCCAGCGGATCGTCCAGTTCGTCTGCCGGCGTGGTGGCCACGTGCCGCATCCAGGCAGCGACGGCGAGCGCCGCCCACCGCGGTTCGCGGCCGGCGTCGAGGTTTCCGCGCACGGTGCTGAGCAGGCGCAGGCCGATCTTCTGTGACCCGTCGCTGCACACCTTGGCCGTGGTGTGGCCGAGCGCGGGGTTGGCGAACCGCTTCAAAACCTGGGCGCAGTACTCATCCGCGTCGAGCCCTTCCGGGAGCTGGATGGTGGGCAGGACGTCCTCGGCCATCATGCGCCGGGCAGCGGTGAAGAACGCGTCCTCCCCCACGGCGTCGCTGATGGTCTCCTTGCCGGCGGCGAGGCCGAGGTACGCCAGCAGCGAATGGCTCGCATTCAGCAGCCGCAGCTTGGCCGCCTCCCAGGCCGCGACGTCGCTGCTGAACAGGGCGCCGGCGTCCTCCCAGCGCGGGCGGTCCGCGGCAAAGTTGTCTTCGATGACCCACTGCATGAACGGCTCGGCCACCACGGCGGCCTCGTCGCGCAGTCCAAGTTCACGTTCGACGGCGTCCAGGTCACCCGCCGTCGTGGCCGGCACCATCCGGTCCACCATGGTGCTGGGAAACGTGACGTTCGCGTCCAGCCATGCGGTGAGCGGTGCGGCTTCCTCGCGCGGCAGTGCTGCGGCGAAGGCGTGGACCAGTTTCCGGGTCAGTTCGCCGTTTCCGGGAAGGTTGTCGCACGAGACCACGGTGATCGGCCCGGCGCCGGTTCGCGAACGCTGCTGGAGCCCCCGGGCGATCTGCCCGATGGCCGTGAGCGGGGCACGGCCATCCAGGTCAGCCTGAACTTCCGCATCCTCCAGATTGAGCGAGCCGGTGCGGGGATCGATCCGGTAGCCCTTCTCCGTGATGGTCAGCGTGACCACCAGCGTCTCCCGCGCGGCGATACGGTCCACCACAGCGGCCGGGTTGTCCCGTCCGGAGACGGCGTTAACGATGCTGGACACCACGCGGAGCGGCGCCGCACCTTCTCCCCGCTCCGTCACGGTGAAGAGCCCGTCCTGCGGAGCGAGCTGCCGCTCCACAGTGTCCGAGCGCTGCGTTACGCCCGTGATCCCCCAATTGGGTTCTCCGCTGGCCAGCATGGCGTTCTCGGTGAAGACGGCGGTGTGGGCGCGGGCAAAGGCGCCCAGGCCCAGGTGCACGATGCCGGGCTTGAGTTTGTCCCGCTGCAGCGGGGGCTGATGGCCGCTGCTGCCCAGATTGGCACTGCTCAGGCGTGCGATGACAGCTCTCCTTCGGATGTCCTGCCGGAAGGGACAGACAGTGCGTGGGCGCGGGTCTGTTCGAAGCTCGGAATGAAGCCCGTGCCGCCCTTGCCGCCCACCACGAGCGACGCCGCTGCCGCGCCATACCGGGCGGCCTCGGAAAGGCTGTCGCCGAGCACCAGCCGCGCGGTGAGCGTTCCCACGAAGGCGTCGCCCGCGCCGGTCTGGTCCACCACGGCAGGAGCAGGAATGGCGTCGATCCATGCCGGCCCGGCGTCGCTTTCCAGCTGGATTCCCTCGGCCCCGCAGGTCACCGCGACGTTGGCGGTGCCGAGCGAGCGCAGCTTACCGGCCGCCTCGGCAGGCGAGGACGTGGCCAGCAGCGCCGACGTCTCCCCCGGGAACGACGGCGTCACCAGGAACGCCTTCGGTGCCAGCTCAAGTACGGCCGCCGTCGCGTCCTCCACGGAGGTGAGCCGCGGCCGGTAGTTGGGATCGAAGACAAAGCGGCGGGACACCTCGGCTGCCCTGAAGACGGCGGCGCGGGAGCTGGCAGAGATGGCGCAGGCGATGCCGCCCGCGATCACGGCGCCGGCGGCCGCGAACACGTCGGGGTCCACGTCGTCCGGCCCCAGGGTGGAGCCGACGCTGCCGCTGCGCGCGTAGGAGAATTCGCGCTGCCCGTCGGGGTCGCAGTGCACCAGGTACACGCCCTGCTGTCCGGGGCGGAACTTCAGGAGTTCGGCGGAGATGCCAAGTTCGGCGATCCTGGCAGCGACCGCCTGGCCGAGGTCGTCGTCGGGCAGTACTGCCAGCAGCGCGGTGCGGGCACCGGCCGCAGCGGCAGCCGCAGCGACGTTCAGCGCGTCGCCGGATATGCCGAGCTGCGCCGGAACGCCGTGCCCGAACGGGACGTCGGTGGCCACCTCGAGGAGGATCTCCCCCATGGCGACGACGTCAAACGGCGGTGCTTCAGTCGGGTTACTCACCAGTCATGCACCGACCCGTCGAGCCGGCGGTTGATGGGCAGGTACTTCGGGTCGAACGGGAACGCGGCCGCCGCCTCCTCATCGAACTGGACGCCGAGGCCGGGGGCGTCACCGGGGTGCATGTAGCCGTCGGTGAAGGAGTAGGACGTCTTGAACACCTCGTTGGCGGGGTCGCGGTGGCCCATGTATTCCTGGACGCCGAAGTTGGGGATGCTCATGTCCACGTGCAGCGCGGCGGCGAAGGACACCGGCGAAAGGTCGCCCGCGCCGTGCGAGCCCGAGCGGACGCCGTACAGGTCAGCCAACGAGAAGATGCGGCGCAGGTGCGTGATGCCGCCGGCGTGCGAGACGGACGTGCGGATGTAGTCGATCAGCCGCTCAGTGATCAACTGCTGGCAGTCCCAGATCGAGTTGAACACCTCGCCGACGGCGATCGGCGTCGTCGTGTGCTGGCGGATCAGGCGGAACGCGGACTGGTCTTCGGCCGGAGTGGGGTCCTCGATCCAGAACGGGCGGAACGGCTCCAGCGAGGAACCCAGCCGGCCGGCCTCGATCGGCGTCAGCCGGTGGTGCACATCGTGCAGGACGTGCACGCCGTAGCCGAACTGTTCCCGCACGTGGGCCATCATCTTCGGCGCGAAGTCCAGGTACGCCGTCGTCTCCCACAGGTCCTCCTGCGGGATGTTGCCGCTGGCGGGTTCGTAGGTCCTGCCGTCCACCGGCGCGATCCCGTAAGTCTTCTCCAGACCCGGCACGGCAGCCTGCGCGCGGATGGCCTTGTAGCCGAGGTCCAGGTGGTGCTGGAAGTCGGCACTGAGGTCCTCCAGCGAGGATCCGCTGGCGTGGCCGTAAACCATGACGCCCTCCCGGGCCGCGCCGCCCAGCAGCTCGTACACCGGCATGCCGGCGGCCTTGCCCTTGATGTCCCAAAGTGCGACGTCGATAGCGGCGATGGCGGTCATGGTCACCGGCCCGCGGCGCCAGTAGGCACCCTTGTAGAAGTACTGCCACGCGTCCTCGATGCGGCGGGCGTCGCGGCCGATCAGCAGCGGGCAGAGGTGCTCGGACAGGTAGGACGCCACAGCCAGTTCACGTCCGTTGAGGGTGGCGTCGCCGATGCCGGTAATCCCGTCCTCGGTTTCGATAACGAGCGTGACGTAATTCCGTCCTGGCGACGAAACCACTACGCGTGCGTCGGTGATCTTCACTGGTTGGTCCTTCTTATGTCTGGGTGGGAGGCAAGTAGCTCGCAGTAGATGTCGTTTTGAGGGCTCAAAACGACATCTACTGCGAGTCAGTTGGGTGAGGAGAGGCGGAGCATGACCTTGCTGCTGCCGGCGGCCGGATCCGCGGAGATCCGCATTGCTTCCGCGGCCTGGTCGATGCCGAACTTGTGGGTGATGACGGGTGCGACGTCCAGGCCGTCGGACATGGCCTTGAGCGCGTCGGTGATCTCGTCCGCGAACCGGTAGGAGCCGATCCAGGTGATCTCGCGGGTCACGAGGTCCCCGAGCGCGGCCGGGGCGGGGGCTCCGGGCAGGTTGCCCACCTGGACGATGGTGCCGCCCCGGGCGGTGGCCCGGAGGATGCCGCCCAGCACGGCGGGAATGCCGGTTGCCTCAAACACCAACTCCACGTCCTCCGGCAGCGATGCTCCGTCGGAGAGGTTGCGGATCTCGTCCGCGCCCATGGCAGTTGCGATCCGCAGCGAGGCGTCGTTGATGTCCGTGGCGATGACGGTCCGTGCGCCGGCGTACTTGGCGGCGGCGATCACCAGGGATCCGATCGGCCCGGCGCCGTTGACCAGCACGTCGCGGCCGGCGAGGTCACCGGCGCGGCTGACCGCGTGAAGGGCGACGGCGAGGGGTTCAGCAAGTGCCCCGCGGAGGGTGTCCACGCCGTCAGGAAGGGGACGGATCTGCGACGCGCGGACCAGCTTCCGTTCGCTGAAGCCGCCGTCGGTGTGCGGATCGAAAGCCGCGGAACCGAAGTACCGGATCCGGGGGTACAGGTTGGTCCGGCCGCTCAGCCGTTCCGGCATGATCCCGTCCCCCACGAGTTCGGCGGGATGGACGGTGACCGGCTGGCCGACGTCGAGGTTTTCGACGCCGTCGCCGAGCTGCGCGATCCGGCCGGCCACCTCGTGGCCGAGGACCAGCGGGGACTTCAGCTGCGCCGTTCCGGAGGCGCCGTGGCGCCAGTAGGAAAGGTCGGATCCGCAGATCCCGCCCCATTCGACGTGGAGGACAACCTCCCCCGGCCCGGCGACGGGCTCGGGGCGTTCGTCGATGCGGAGGTCGTTGGCGCCGTGGACAACAACGGCTTTCATGCGGCGTCTTCCAGGCGGACCAGGTCGCGGCCGCGGACCTCGGGGCCAACAGTTGCGGCGACCAGCGTGATCAGCGAGTAGCCGATGAGCATGGCGGCCAGCGGCCACCAGTGCCCGGTGACGGCGGTCAGCGTGGCGGCGAGGATCGGGCCGATGGCAGTGGCGAGGATGCCGCCGATCTCCTTGGCCAGGGCGAGCTGGGTGAAGCGGGTGCGGGCTCCGAAGAACTCGGCCATGGTGACGCTCTCCATCGAGAAGAGGCTCAGTACGCCCAGGTTCAGGCCGGCGACGACGGCGATGGTGACGAGGGTGGGGTTGCCGCTGGTGACCATGAGCATCATGGGAATCGCGAAGACTGCGGTGATGGCGCTCAGGATGATGTACAGGGGCCGGCGGCCGAAGCGGTCGCCCAGGAGGCCGATCAGCGGGATGGTGGCGAAGCCGATGATCGAGCCGATCATGATGGCTGTGGTGCCGACGGACTTGTTCATGAGCAGGACCGTGGCCAGGTAGCCGATGAGGAAGGTCTGGATGAGGCCGGAGTTGCCGGCCTGGCCGAACCGGAGGCCGAGGGCGATCAGGAAGGACTTGCCCTTGCGCTGGTGCAGCGCGGCTTCGATCGTGCTGGTCGACTGGCTCTTGTGCTTGGGCTGGTCTGCTTCGTTTGCTGCGGACGTGTTTGCGTCGGCGGTGAGGTCACGCTTGGCGAGTGCGACGCCGTCGACGACGTCCTCACGCTGTTCGAAGACCGGGCTCTCCTTGAGGGAGCGGCGGATCCAGACGGCGAAGATCATCAGCAGGAAGCTGGCAAGGAACGGCAGGCGCCAGCCCCAGGTCAGCAGCTGGTCCTCGGAGAGTACCGCCACCAGGATGGCCCAAAGCGCGGAGGCGGCGAGGGTACCGGAGTTGGTGCCCAAGCAGACGAGCGAGGAGATCAGGCCGCGGCGGCGGGCGGGGGCGTATTCCGCCAGCATCACGGTGGCGCCGGCGATTTCCGCGCCAGCACCAAAGCCCTGGATCAGTCGCAGTGCCACGAGCAGGATGGGCGCCCAGATGCCCACCATGGCGTAGGTGGGCAGCACACCGATGAGCGTGGTGGACGCGCCCATCAGGGCGATGGTGATGAAGAGGACCTTCTTGCGGCCGATCCGGTCACCCATGCGGCCGAAGTAGACGGCGCCGACCAGGCGTGCCACGTAGCCGACGCCGTAGGTTGCCATCGCTGCGATGAGGCCGATGACCGGGCTGACGTCGGGGAAGAAGATCTTGTTGAAGACGATGGCCGCGGCCAGCGAGTAGAGCTGGAAGTCCATGAATTCCATGGCCGTTCCCAGCCAGCCGGAGACCGCCACCTTCGCGAGGTCGCGGGTGGTCCTTGTTTCGGTCTTGGCCGTGGGCGGTGCGATGCTCTCGGTCATCAGTTGCTCCTTTGCAGGCGATGAAGAAGGGGGTTCTGCCTGAATATGGCCGGGGGTGGACAGGAGAGCAGTCCTGCGGCCGCTTACTGACTACCATACAAGCACTACCATTCTAGTTTGTCAACGGTGGCTACACTGGATGCATGGCAACCGGCAAACCCGAAAAAGGGCAGTCTCCGCGGCTTTCCGTGCGGGACCAGACACTGGATACGCTCCGGCGTCGCATCATCTCCCTGCAGCTCCCGCCCGGCGAGCCGCTGTCCGAGAACGAGCTCGCCCAGGAACTCGGCGTCAGCCGGACGCCGGTGCGCGAAAGCCTCATCCTGCTGCGCGAAGAAGGGCTGGTGCAGGTCTTCCCGCAGATCGGCTCGTTTGTCTCGCTCGTGGACCTGGGCCGCGTGGCTGAGGCCCAGTTCGTCCGCGAGGCCATCGAATGCGCCTCCCTGAAGGACGCAGTGGTCGACGCCACGGGGCTCGCCGGGCTGCGCGGGATCCTGGCCGCGCAGCATGAGGCGGAAGCCGCCGGCGACGTCGAGGAGTTCTTCCGGCTCGACGAGGCCTTCCACCGCGAACTCCTCCGCTTGGCCGGTCACGAGTCCGCCTGGACCGCGGTCAACTCCGCGAAGGCGCACCTCGACCGCGCGCGGCGGCTCAGTCTCATCGACACCCGCCCCGTCTCCACGCTGATCGAACAGCACACCGCCGTGGTGGACGCGCTCGAAGCCAACAACCGCCCCGAAGCCGACAGCTCACTGCGGGTGCACCTGCGCGGCGTGTTCGAGGACGTCAAGCGCATCCAGGCGTCGTCGCCCGAGCTCTTCTCGGACGGCACAGTCTCGCGGCCGGTCCGGCGCAGCATCGCCCGGCTTTCCTAATCCCCACCGTCTCCCTAACCTGGCAAGCTCGGCCAGGGAACCCTGACGGTGTGGGCCCAAGCAGCCCCGACGGGCCAGCGGCGCCTACGCCTGCTTGACCAGGGCGGCTTCGAGGTTGATCTTCACCTTGTCGCTGACCAGGAGGCCGCCGGCTTCCAGGGCGGCGTTCCAGGTCAGGCCAAACTCCTTGCGGCTGATCTCGGCTTCGGCCGAGAAGCCTGCGCGGGTGGCCCCGAACGGGTCGACGGCCACGCCGGTGAACTCGACCTCCAGCTCTACAGGCTTGGTGATGCCCTTGATGGTGAGGTCGCCGGTCAGCGTGTAGTCCTCGCCGTCGCCGTCGATGTGCGTGCCCTTGAAGGTCATCGCCGGGAACTGTCCGACGTCGAAGAAGTCCTCCCCCTTCACATGCGCGTCGCGGTTGGCGTCACCGGAATCGAAGCTGGCGGTGCTCACGGTGGCATGCAGCGACGAATCGGCCAGGGAGTCCCGCACATGGGCTTCGCCGGTGGCTTCCCGGAACCGCCCCCGGACCTTGCTGATCCCGGCGTGCCGCACGCTGAAGCCGATCTCGCTGTGGGACATGTCGAGTGTCCAGATGCCGGGGGTCAGGCCTGCGGGAAGAGTCATGACGCATCTCCTTTTGAAGGAAAAACCTGCTGGTCAGTGCGATTTCAACACTGGTTTAGCCCGGCAGTGAAGTCAAGGATGAGAACCTTCACCAAAGACTCCTAGCCAATTTTCAGGAAACTTCTCTAGCCTAGGAGCAGGCCCACCGCGTATCCCCCATCCGGGGTGGTCCTGCCGCTAGGAGAAGCCCCGCAAAGCCGTCTGGCAGTGCGGGGCTCTCTGCGTTTCAGCGCGTCATCCGCGTGGCACCGCGGGCTCCGTCCCGCCGGCCAGTACTATCGACCGTTGAATCGACAGCCAGCGCCACGGGAGTGAACCGCCTTGCACCAAGCACCGCCCCGCAGGAGGAACTGGCTTGCAGCCGGCGCCCTTGCCGCCGCCATCCTGGCCACCACCGCCTGCGGCGGGGTCATCAGCGCAACCCGGCAGCCGTCGTCGGACGCTGTCCCCGGCGGGTCAGCCGGCTACGCGCCCGGCTACGCCGTCAAAGCAGCCGACCTCCTCGCCAGCCTGCCCGTCAAGGGCCGCGCCCCGAAGACGGGCTACGACCGGGAGGAGTTCGGGCCCGCCTGGTCCGACACGGACCACAACGGCTGCGACACCCGCAACGACATCCTCGCCCGGGACCTCACCAAAACCACGCGCAAGCCGGGAACGAACAGCTGCATCGTCCTGACCGGCTCCCTGGCGGATCCGTACACGGCCACCACCATCGCCTTCACCCGCGGCAACAAAACCAGCAGCGCCGTCCAGATCGACCACGTCGTCGCCCTCAGCGACGCGTGGCAGAAGGGCGCCCAGCGCCTCAGCAAGGCCCAGCGGACCGCTCTGGCGAACGATCCCCTGAACCTGCTGGCCGTTTCCGGCCCCGCCAACCAGCAGAAGTCCGACGGCGACGCCGCCACCTGGCTGCCCGGCAGCCGCGCCTACCGCTGCCCGTACGTCGCGCGGCAGATTTCGGTCAAGGCGAAGTACAAGCTGTGGGTGACCCAGGCAGAACGCACCGCCATGTCCTCCGTCCTGGCCCAGTGTGGCGGCACTGTCGCTGGCGGCAAGTAGTCGCCGCTCAGCCCCAGTTCGGCTCCTCGGCCGCCGGCGGGTAGTCGTCCTCGTCGCTTCCGGGCGTGCCGGTGGCCTGTTCAAGGGCGTCAGCCTCGGCCGATTGGTCGGCGGAGAGGTCCGGGGCCGCGGCCGGGCCGTTGGACCTCAGCGGAGTCCTCTGCTCCAGGGCATCCGCCTCGGGAACGTCTTCCGGCAGCGGCCCCTGTTCCTCGTCCCCGGACTCCCCGCCCGCCGTCTGGCGCTGTTCGAACGCGTCGACCTCCGGGACTTCGAGCGGTGTTTCGTCAGGCTGGCTGTTCATGGATCTCCTCCTCCGGCTGGGTCGGTTGTTCCATGAGTCTGGCCCTACTCCATGACGACGGCAATGGGCCGCATGCTGCCCAGCCCCCAGGCCGGAACTCCATGCGGCCCGCACCGCTGCCCTGCGTCAGCTCCGTCGCTGCGTCAGCTGAGGTATCCGTTCGGGTTCAGCACGTACTTCGTGGCGGCGCCGGCGTCGAACTCGGCGTAGCCCTTCGGTGCCTCGTCCAGCGGAATCGGCTTCGCGTTGACGTTCTTGGCGATGTGCACGCGGTCGTTGAGGATGGCCATCATCAGCTGCCGGTTGTACTTCATCACCGGACACTGGCCCGTGGTGAAGCTCAGCGACTTTGCCCAGCCCGTGCCGAGGCTCAGGCTCAGCGCACCCTTCTTGGCGGCCTCGTCAATGCCTCCCGGATCACCCGTCACGTACAGCCCCGGAATGCCCAGTGCGCCGCCGGCCGCCGCGATGTCCATCAGGGAATTCAGCACGGTCGCCGGAGCCTCCTGCGCATCTTGGCCGTGGCCCTTCGCCTCGAAGCCCACGGCATCCACGCCGCAGTCCACCTCGGGCACGCCGAGGATCTGTTCGATCTGCTCGGCCGGGCCGCCCTTGCTGAGGTCCACCGTCTCGCAGCCGAAGCTGCGGGCCTGCGCCAGCCGGTCGCTGTTCATGTCGCCCACAATTACGACGGCGGCACCCAGCAGATGCGCGCTCGTCGCCGCTGCCAGCCCAACGGGACCGGCACCCGCAACGTACACGGTGGAGCCGACGCCGACCCCCGCCGTCACGGCGCCGTGGAAGCCCGTGGGGAAGATGTCCGAGAGCATGGCGAGATCCAGGATCTTCTCCATGGCCCTGTCCTTGTCCGGGAACTTGAGCAGGTTCCAGTCCGCGTAGGGCACCAGGACGTAGTTGGCCTGGCCACCCACCCAGCCGCCCATGTCCACATAGCCGTATGCGCTGCCCGGCCGGTCCGGGTTCACGTTGAGGCAGATGCCGGTCTTGCGCTCCTTGCAGTTCCGGCACCGGCCGCATGAAATGTTGAACGGCACCGAGCAGATGTCCCCGACCTTGATGAATTCGACGCCGGGCCCGACCTCCACCACCTCACCGGTGATTTCGTGGCCCAGCACCAGGTCCGGTGGCGCCGTGGTCCTGCCGCGGACCATGTGTTGGTCCGAGCCGCAGATGTTGGTGGCCACAGTCTTGATAATGGCGCCGTGGGGAACCTGGCGCCCCACGTTGGCCGGGTTTACGCCCGGCCCGTCCTTAAGTTCAAAAGTGGGGTAGTCGATATCAATGACTTCCACCTTGCCGGGTGCCTTGTAGGCAACGGCTTTGTTCCCTTCCATCTCTTTCCTCCTGGCGTCACGGACCCTTCCCGGGAAGGGCCGGCGGTGATTCATGAGTGATTGATGCGCCCTCCAGGGCATTCCCCAGAAAGGCCGGACGTCTCCGTCGGGGCCTTAAAGGTGGAGGGTCCTGCCAGTCTAGAACGGCGTCCGCAAGGGGTCCATGGGGCGCCGGCGGGAATTGAGAGCAAACACTCATGGCGTTGGTTCGGCTCCCTGGGGCTGCCTTGCGGACTCTGGTGATGTCCCGGCGGGGACCCTGCGGCACCCGCAGGACCCTTCCGGCAATTACGTCAATTACGCAACACAATTGGGTCTTTTTGATCCGGCCCATCCGGCCTACGTTGGGAACAGCGAGTCGCCCAGCCGGGGCGTCCGAAACCTTGGAGGAATCCCATGAGCACGCATGTAGCCGATTGCAGCGTCACCAACTGCTCCTTCAACGACCACTCCGAATGTAACGCCGAGGCCATCACGGTTGGCGGCAGCACTGACCATGCCTCGTGCGCCACGTTCATCGACACCGGCATCCATGGCGGCCTTCCGAAGGTCCTCGCCGGCGTCGGCGCATGCCAGCGTGCCGAATGCGTCCATAACGACCACCTCATGTGCAAGGCACCCGAAGTCCATGTTGGCCCCGGCCCGGACAACGCCGACTGCCTCACCTACTCGCACAACGGCAAGCAGCCCGTCTCCTAACCCGCGCATCCACTAACCTGCGCAGGCCTGCAGGGTTCCCATTGGCCCGGCTCCCGGCCGCTTCGGCGTGATTGTCATAGCCTCTTGCTAGATTCAAATCAGCGCACCGGGAACTGTCCCGGAGCGAGGCTGCCAATGGGGAGGCCCCATGTTCCTGCTCAACCCAACAACGCCGGGAGCACCAGCGGATCTGGTGTTCTCAGCCAGCGACCTCGTGGCCGCAAGTGAGTGCGAATACCGCACGCTCCGGATCCTGGACGAGAAGCTGGGACGCTCCCCAAAAGCCGATTTCCCGGCCGACGAGATGCAGGCCCGGGCAGGCAAGCTGGGCGACGTCCACGAGCACAAGGTACTCGCCGGCCTCATTCACGACTTCGGCCCGTGGGACGCGTCCCGGGGCACCGGGGTCTACTGCGTGGACCGCGGAACGACGGACCGCGCCGACCTGGCGGACAAGGCCAAGGAAACCGCAACCGCCCTCCGCACCGGAGCCGACATCGTCTTCCAGGCCACCTTCTTCGACGGCGAATTCCTCGGCTATGCGGACTTCCTGGTCCGGGAGGAGTCAGAGCTGCCCGGCACCGGCCTGACCGGCGGCCACCGTAGTGCCCGGCGGTATGCCGTCTGGGACACCAAGCTGGCGCGGCATGCCAAGGTGGGAGCACTGCTGCAGCTCGCCGCATATGGCGACCAGTTGATCGCCCTCGGGCTGGAGCCCGCCCCGCGCGTCACCCTGGTGCTCGGAAATATGGAGCGCAGCTCGCACTCACTGGACGATCTGCTGCCGGTATACCGCGAGCGCCGGGCCCGGTTCCGTGCGCTCATCACCGCGCACCGTAGCGGTGAGGCTCCGGTTGCGTGGCTACAGCCCGGAGTCAATTACTGCGGCAGGTGCGACTACTGCGCCGAGCAGGTGGCCCGGCACCGGGACCTGCTGATGGTGGCGGGCATGACCTCCGTCCAACGCAGGAAGCTTGTGGCGGATGGCGTCACCACCATCGATGCCCTCGCTGGACTGCCTCTGCATCTGGCCACGGGTTCGCGGCGGCGCCTGCGGGACCAAGCCAGGATGCAGACCGGGCTGGAAGCAGCCGACGGCTCACGTACCTTCATGAAGGAGGGCCAGCCGCACACGGTCACGTACAGGGTGTTGGCAGACAACGCGCTGGCTGGCATTCCAGCCCCGAGCGACGGCGACATCTTCTTCGACTTCGAAGGCGACCCGCTTTGGCAGGATCCCGCGGGCCAATGGGGCCTGGAGTACCTCTTCGGTGTGGTTGAGGCCCCGCTGCCCACTGACCCGCCGGGCCAGGAACCGGTCTTCCGGCCGTTCTGGGCTCACTCGCGAGCGGGCGAACGGCAGGCGTTCCTGGACTTCCTCGCCTACGTGGAGGAACGCCGGGCAAAGTATCCGGACATGCACGTCTACCACTACGCCCCCTACGAAAAGACGGCCCTGCGCAACCTTTCGCTGAGCCATGTGGCGGGCGAGGATGTGGTGGATTCGTGGCTGCGGGACGGGCTCCTCGTGGACCTCTACGCCACGGTCCGGCATTCACTCCGGATTTCCGAGGCCTCGTACTCCATCAAGAAGCTCGAGCCCCTGTACATGGGAGATAACCTGCGGTCCGGGGACGTCAAGGACGCCGGCGCTTCGGTGGTGGCGTACGCCGCCTACTGCGAGGCACGCGACGCTGGCCCCGAGACGCAGGCAGAGGCGGCTGCCATCCTCGCCTCCATTTCCGACTACAACCAGTACGACTGCCTTTCCACGCTCCGCCTCCGGGACTGGCTGCTGCAGTTGCGTGGTGGTTCGCCTGTGGCTCCTGGCGAGGCTGGCGCCTTGGCGGCGGCCGGAGTAGGGACCACGACTCCCGGCGGGGCGGCGGCGGGCTCCCAGCCGCCGTCGGACGCAGTTGCGGGCTCGGAACCTTCGCCGGAGGAAACAGGCCTGCGCGCCTTCCTCGACGCCATTCCGGAGCACCGCGAACTGACGGCCGATGAACAGGCGGTAGCCATGGTCGCGGCGGCCACCGGCTACCACCGCCGGGAGCGCAAACAGTTCTGGTGGGAGCACTTCGACCGCCTCGAGTCCGAGGTGGACAGGTGGCGGGACCAGCGCAACGTGTTCATCGTGGAAGCGGCCGAGGTGGTCTCGGACTGGGCGCCACCCACCTCCCGGGCCAGGACCGAGTCCCGCACTCTGCGGCTCACCGGGATCATGAGCGAGGGCTCGGAATTCAAGCCCGGTTCCAAGTGGTTCCGGATGTTCGAGGACCCCCTGCCCGACGGGCTCGGGGAGGTCGACGGCGGGCGGACACCGCGGCGCGCGCCAACAGTCCAGTCAGCTGGTGCGGGCACGGGCACGGGCGCGGCCAGGTCTTCGGCTGGCGCCGTTGCACCACCCAACGAAGCCACCATGCCGCCCTCACGCGACGGCATTTTCGGCACGCTCGTGGAAGCCGTGGAGGATCATCCCGACCAGCCCGGCCGGACCGTCATCACCATCACGGAAAAGTCCACGGGCAAGGTACCGCCTTATTTCCAGCTGCCGTTGGCGCTGACGGACGACCGCCCCATTGCCACCGTCAGCATCGAGGCTGCGCTGGCGGAACTGGCGCTGCTCGTCGGCTCCTCCCTGCCAGCACTTCCCAAGCATCCCGGGGTGGACATTCTCCGCCGGACGGCACCCCGGCTCGCCGGTCTCCCGCATCTGCCTGCAGTAGGCACGGACGAAGCGGGCCACGCCGACTACGTCTCTGCCATTGCCCGGGCGCTGGAACACCTGGACCGGTCCTACCTCGCTGTGCAGGGGCCTCCGGGAACCGGCAAGACGTTCGTCGGCTCCCACGTCGTTGCCCGTCTCGTGGAGGCCGGATGGAAGGTGGGCGTGGTCGCCCAGTCCCATGCCGTCGTCGAGAATATGCTCTGCACGGCGATTATGAAAGCCGGTGTGGACCCTGCCGTTGTAGCCAAGAGACTGGCGCAACCGCACGACGTTCCGTGGACCAGCGTCGCCGACGAGGACATCGCGCGGCTTCTGGACGCCGACGGCGGTTGCCTGGTCGGCGGAACCGCCTGGACCATGACAGGCAAATGCGTGCCGGCTGGTTCGCTGGATCTGCTGGTCATCGACGAGGCAGGGCAGTATTCGCTAGCCAACACGCTTGCCGTGGCCCGCTCTGCGAAGCGGCTCCTGCTGCTCGGTGACCCGCAGCAGCTTCCGCAGGTCACGCAGGGCTCCCACCCGGAGCCGGTCGACGAGTCGGCGCTAGGCTGGCTGTCCGCCGGGCATGCCACCCTGCCCGCCAAGCTGGGCTACTTCCTCGCCGATTCCTGGCGGATGCATCCCGAACTGTGCAGCAAGGTGTCGGTGCTCAGCTACGACGGCAGGCTGGAATCCGCGCCGGCAGCATCCCTGCGCCATCTCGACGGCGTGCCGCCGGGGGTGGGAACCGTTCTGCTGCCGCATGCCGGCAACACCACGAGTTCGGCCGAGGAGGCGGCAGCGATCGTCGGACTGGCGCGGGAGCATGTCGGGCTCAAGTGGACGCCGGGCAAGGACGAGCCGGTCCGGCGGCTGGAAGCCAAGGACATCCTGGTGGTGGCCGCGTACAACGCCCAGGTGCAGGCCATCCGGCACGCCCTGGACCAGGAGGGACTGTCCGCCGTGAGGGCCGGAACGGTGGACAAGTTCCAGGGCCAGGAGGCTCCCGTGGTGCTGGTGTCCATGGCGTGTTCGGCGATTGCGGAGGCACCGCGCGGGGCTGAGTTCCTGCTCAACCGCAACCGGATCAATGTGGCTGTATCGCGGGGCCAGTGGCGGGCCGTGATCGTCCGCTCCCCCGAACTCACCAACTACATGCCGTCACGACCGTTCGCGCTCGAGGAACTCGGGGCATTCCTGGGGCTCAGCCCGGGAGAACTCAGGCCGGGAGAACTCAGGCCTGATGATCTCAGCTGACGACCTGAAAGTCCCTGAATCCGCCTTCGGCCGGGGAGACCTTCTCGTCGACGTGCGACACCCTGCCCGGTGCACGGGATGAGCCGAGCCAGCGCCTGAATTCGACGATGTCGGGCTGTGGTCCCTCCGCGACGACGGCCACCGAACCGTCGTCGTCGTTCCTGACCGAACCGGTCAGGCCCAGCTCGTCGGCCTTGCGGGCGGTCCAGTACCGGAAGCCGACGCCCTGGACCGCTCCCGTAACGCGTGCGGTGAGGCGGACGCGGTCCGGGTCTGCTGCCTGCGAGTCAGTCATGGAACCAATGTAGCGCCGGCGGCCTTGGTCTCGACAGGCGCGACCAGCGGGGTGAGGCTCGACCGGCCGATGTCGGACCGGCCGATGTGGGACCGGCGGCCCGGGAACGGCGAAGCCCCGCTGCGGCAGGTGCAGCAGCGGGGCTTCGGCTGGACGGGATCAGTTGACGGTGAT
Source organism: Arthrobacter sp. NPDC056493 (assembly GCF_042795115.1). Lineage (NCBI taxonomy): Bacteria > Bacillati > Actinomycetota > Actinomycetes > Micrococcales > Micrococcaceae > Arthrobacter > Arthrobacter sp. NPDC056493. The sequence continues at coordinate 26,980 of NZ_JBHTSL010000053.1, forward strand.
GTCCCGGGTCCGGTGGTCGTAGCGGATGGTGAGCTGGCCGCCGGAGTGGTGCAGTTCGTGGTTGGCACCATCGAACGCGCCAAATGCGCCGTAGTTCTCTTCCCAGGAACGGTTGAGGGCGATCTTGAAGTTGTAGTAGCCGGCCGGGATCTCAGCCGACAGCTTCCACAACTGGTCCAGCTCATCCAGCTTCATCTGCGCTTCGTCGTACTGCGGTGCCCAGTTCTCCGGGGCGCCCAGCAGGGTGTTGAAGTCGCCGGCCACGGCCACGGCGGCGGGCTGGTCGATGGTTGCCGCGGAGTTTTCGGCGTCGGCCTGTGCCTTCTTCAGGACCGCCTTAGCCACGGGAGCCACGGCGTCCTCGATCAGCTTGGCCGCCTTGTCGACGACCTTCGCTGCCTTGGACGGAGCCTTCTCGGTCTTTGCCGCGGCGGCCTTCGCGGGCGCCTTCTTGGCTGCCGGCTTGGCAGATGCGGCTACCGGAAGGGGCGTGTCGGCAGGGACCGGAGTTCCGGCGTCGAGCGCGGCCGAGAAGCTGGCTGCGTCCGGGAAAGCGACCGTTGCGCGCTGTCCGTCCTCGGTAATGGTCCAGCCGGAGCGTCCCTTGACCAGCCAGCCGGCCTTGACCAGCTTGGCCGTGGCGGTGGTCAGCGATTTGTGGCCGCGGGGAATGCCGCCGCTGAGGAGTTCAGCTTCGTAGGCGTTCAGCGGAACCCGGACCAGGGCTTCAGCCAGCACGACGCCGGCGTTCTGCGATTCACCCGACAACACCCCCTCTGCCAGAACGTCCAGCACGGCCTTAAGGCGGATGTTGGTGTTTTCGGCGGCAGTCTTGCGCATGGTTCCCCTTACAGAGCGATTGTTCCCACAGTAGTTTGCCAAGTGCTGGGCAAATCTGACGACTTTGTTTGGTAAACATTGTGTGTCGTGACCGACTATGACGGGGATTACACCAGAACTGAGCGGGAAGTCTCGGTTTTTTCGGCTCGCACAACCGCTTCCGCGCTCCACCTTCCCGCTCGCATGCCAGACCGTTTCCCGGTGGCGAAAATAGAAAGTAGGCTTACCACATAGAGCGAGGCACCAAACAGAAGGGATGAGTTCAGTGAGTGAACACAGCAGCAAAGCAGATGGCTTTATCGTTCCGGACCCTTCGAAGCTCCGGGACGACGTTCCCGGCGACGCCGGTGATGACGCCAACGCCATCCGCTTCAGCGAGGAGCAGGCCCTCATCGAGGAGCAGTCGCACGGCATCCGCCCGGAGCGCTACAGCGTCCCCTCCGGCGGGCCAACCATGGAGGAAGCCCGCGGCAACATGGACCTCTCCGACGACACCGGCGACGCGGCGTCCGCGGACAGCAGCGACGACGGACTGCACAGCGGGCAGGAACAGTAACCATCAACCCGCAAGGGCGGCTGCCGGCGGCGGCCGCCCGTGCGGATGGCCCTTCTTACTGGACGTACCCCTCCACCTCATTGACGGGGCGGGCATCCGCCTCGTTGGGATCGTCGCCGGCCTTCACCTTTGCCCGCCGCTGGCGCAGCAAGTCCCAGCACTGGTCCAACGCCTCTTCCACCTGCCGCAGCCTGGCGCGGCGTTCGCTCCGACCGTCATCATCCTCGCCGGATCCGTTCTCACCGGAGCCACCGGCCGGGACCGAAGCCGCGGGCTCACGCAGCTGGTGCTCTTCGTCAACCAGCGCCTGGATGCGTTGCAGAATGTCCTGGTTGTCCATCGCCTTCACTCCCTGGTACCGCCTGCCGGATTCACTCTTGGGGACCGCCGCTGGCGACTGCTCGCGGCGGGGTTGGACTGCCAGCCTAATCATGTGATGCAGTCCAGGAAAGGGGCAGCCACTGGCGGTCGCATGCAGTACCCAGACCGCTCCTCCGCTGCCCGATTTTGCGGCACCACTGGCGGCACCGCCGTCGTCTCATTAGGGTAGACGGTAAGCATGCTTAGCATTACCGCCATGCCAGCACCGCCCGGAGCAAGTTGATCCTGTCCGCGTTCAATACCACCGTTCAACACCGCCACGGAGGAGAACCATGACCGACCAGTACACCTTCAAAAATCCTGTCACCGCCTACGAGCACATCTCGCCGCCCAAGCAGCACCAGCCCGAGCCCGGCCTGGACGCCAAGCTTGAACCCAAAGCGGATCTGGGCGAGGACAGCTACCGCGGCACCGGCCGTCTCGACGGCAGAAAGGCGATCGTCACAGGCGCAGACTCGGGCATCGGCGCAGCGACGGCGATCGCCTTCGCCCGGGAAGGGGCCGACGTCGTACTCTCGTATCTTCCCGAGGAGGAAGAAGACGCGGCGAAGATCGCGAACCTGATCGAAAAGGCCGGCCGCAAAGCCGTGAAGGTGCCCGGCGACCTCAAGGATGCCGCCACGTGCCAGAAACTGGTGGACACCGCACTGCAGGAACTGGGCGGGCTGGACCTCCTGGTGAACAACGCCGGCAAGCAGGTGGCGCAGGAGGACATCGGCGACATCACCGACGAGCAGTTCGACCACACGCAGAAGACCAACGTCTACGCCATGTTCTGGCTCACCCGGGCCGCGGTACCGCACCTCCCCGCCGGCTCCACGATCATCAACACGACCTCGATCCAGGCCTACAACCCGTCGCCGACACTTGTTGACTACGCCACCACGAAGGCGAGCATCAACAACTTCACCAAGGGGCTGGCCCAGCAGCTGGCGCCGAAGGGCATCCGCGTGAACGCCGTGGCTCCCGGCCCGATCTGGACGCCCCTGCAGGTCAGCAGCGGACAGCCCAAGGAAGCCCTCCCCGAGTTTGGCAAGGACACACCGCTGGGCCGGGCCGGACAGCCTGCCGAACTCGCCCCGGCGTATGTGTTCCTGGCCTCGGCGGAATCGAGCTTCGTGGTGGGCGAGACCCTGAACGTCAACGGCGGCAGCCCCACGCCGTAGGTGTTTGTCCCCCCGCGCCGCCGTGTGCCTTGGATAGCGCATTTCTGCACCACTTCAGGAAGCAGCCCCGCCGCCAGCCGCCGGGAAAACCGCGTCAGCATGCGGCAGAGCCGGGGCGGGGGTCTTTCGGCGCCCCGAAAGTGGAGCAAAAATGCTGCTAACCGACTTATAGTGGCGACTACACGCACCCCCTGAGCCACTCCCGCAACCTAACTGAGGAGAGCCCCATGGAATCCCGCACACTAGGCACACTTTCGGTCTCCAGCCTCGGCCTCGGCTGCATGGGCATGAGCGAGTTCTACGGAACCGGCGATGACAGCGAGTCCGTCGCCACGATCCATGCCTTCCTGGACGCCGGCGGAACCCTGCTGGACACCGCGGACATGTACGGCCCGTTCACGAACGAGTTGCTGGTGGGCAGGGCCATCTCCGGCCGGCGCGAAGATGTGGTCCTGGCCACGAAGTTCGGCAACGAGCGGCGCGAGGACGGTTCCTGGGTGGGCATCAACGGCCACCCTGAGTACGTCCGCTCCGCCTGCGACGCCAGCCTGCAGCGTCTCGGCGTGGACCACATCGACCTCTACTACCAGCACCGCGTGGACAAGACTGTCCCCATCGAGGACACCGTCGGAGCCATGGCGGAGCTCGTCGAGGCCGGCAAAGTCCGTCATCTGGGACTGTCCGAAGCCAGCGCTGAAACGATCCGCCGGGCGCACTCCGTCCATCCGATAGCCGCACTGCAGACCGAGTATTCGCTCTGGGAGCGGGAGCCGGAGACGAAGGTTTTCCCCGTGCTGGCAGAACTGGGAATCGGATTCGTGCCCTACAGCCCCCTTGGCCGGGGCTTCCTCACCGGCCAGCTTCGCAGCCCAGACGACTTTGCAGCAGATGACTTCCGGCGCCAGTCTCCCCGATTCCAGGGCGAAAACTTCACCCGAAACCTGCAGCTTGTGGACAGGGTCAAGGAACTCGCAGATGAGAAACAGTGCAGCCCGGCGCAGCTGGCCCTGGCCTGGCTGCTGGCGCAGGGAGAGCACATCGTGCCCATTCCCGGAACCAAGAAGCGCGAACGCCTGGCCGAGAACCTGGGCGCGGCCGCCGTCGAGCTTTCAGCCGGGGACCTCGCCCGCCTTGATGAACTTGCCCCGGCCGGCGCTGCCTCGGGGGCCCGCTACCCGCACATGACCTCGATAGATACCTAACATCCCGCCCCGGCGCGTCCGCCGGAAGCGTCGGCACCAACCGGCACCAGAGATGAGCAATCGAAAGGAAGTCCAATGACGGGCATTACAGAAGGCGACGGCGGCTCCGCCTCCTCCAGGGAGGCCGGCACCGGCGCCGCAGACCAGGACCTCGCCCACTGGAGCCAGCGGCTCACCCAGGCGCTGCAGATCCTTGACCTCAAGGTGGACCAGCAGCTGGTGGCGCGCCTCGCCGACGAGTCGTCCCGTGCGGTGAACGGGCAGGCCGGTCCGGTCACCGCACTGCTGGTTGGCTACGCAGCAGGGCTCCGGGCACACGGCAGCAGCGCGTCGCCACTGGAGGCGGTGCAATCGGCGGCCGACGTCGCCCTGCGGCTCTGCGAGCACGGCCCCGAAGGCGGCCCCGACAGCGAGGGCTGGTCAAGCACCGCCCAGTAGGAGTCTGGCTCCCGGGCGGGAGCCACTGCAGGGCGCGCTTCAGGGCGCCCTGCTTTGGGGAAAACCCCGGCGCTACACGGTCTCCGCGCTGGGCTCCAACCGCACGAGCACAGCCTTGGACGCCGGCGTGTTGCTTCCCTCCGCGACGCTGTCCAGCGGCACCAGGACATTGGCCTCCGGGTAGTACGTGGCCGCGCAGCCGGTCGCCGTCGGATACGAAACGACGCGCAGCTTCCTCATCACCCGCTCCACGTTGTCCCCGTAGACACCATGGATATCCACGAACTGGCCGTCGCTGAGGCCCAGTTCGGCGATGTCCTCAGGGCTGACGAACACCACGTCCCGGCCCTTTTTGATGCCGCGGTAACGGTCGTTGTGCCCGTAGATCGTGGTGTTGAACTGGTCGTGCGAGCGGACGGACTGCAGGATCAGCGTGCCGGCCGGACGCTCGATGCCCTCCAGGTGGTTCACCGTCAGCATGGCCTTGCCGGTGGGCGTGGGGAAGGTCCGCGAATCCCGCGGGCCGTTGGGCAGGACGAAGCCGCCTTCCTGCCTGATCTTGTCGTTGTAGTTCTCGCAGCCTGCCACCACGTGGGAAATGTGCTCGCGGATGAGGTCGTAGTTCTTCTCGAATCCGGCCCAGTCCGCGCTGGACTTCCCCGTCACCGTCTCGCGCGCTATCCGGCAAACGATCGCCACCTCGGACAGCAGGTTCGGCGCCACGGGCTCCACCCTCCCCGCCGACGGGTGAACGGCGCAAACAGTGTCCTCTACGGAGACGAACTGGGGACCCGACTCCTGCAGGTCGATTTCCGTGCGCCCCATGGTGGGCAGGATCAGGGCTTCCCTGCCCGTCACCGTGTGCGAGCGGTTCAGTTTCGTGGAGATTTGAACGGTGAGGTCGGTGTTCTCCATAGCCGCTTCGGCGGCATGCGTGTCCGAGATGGCGGCCACCAGGTTTCCGCCCAGTGCCACGAAAACATTGATCCCGCCGTCGCGCATTCTGCGGATGGTTTCCACGGCGTCAGCACCGTGCTCGCGCGGCGGGTCGAAGCTGAACTCCTTGCCGAGCGCGGCGAGGAACGCTGGCGGCATCTGCTCCCAGATGCCCATGGTCCGGTCCCCCTGCACGTTGCTGTGCCCGCGGATCGGCGAGGCGCCGGCGCCGGGTTTGCCGATGTTTCCGCGCAGCAGGAGAAGGTTGATGATCTCCTTGATGGTGGCCACACCCTTCTTGTGTTGGGTGATGCCCATGGCCCACGTGATGATGACGCGGTCCGCCTTCAGGTACCGGGCCGCCAGCTCGTCGATTTCGTCGGCGCGGAGCCCGGTGGCGGCCAGGACGGCCTCGTCATCCAGCCCGTCGAGGTGCGCCCGCAGTTCGTCAAGGCCTTCGCAGTGCTCTGCCAGGAACGAGTGGTCCAGCACGGTCCCCGGATTCTTCGCCTCGGCGTCGAGGACCCGCTTCGAAATGGCCTGCAGCAGCGCCATGTCCCCGCCCACCCGGATCTGCAGGAACTGGTCCGCCAGGTCGGTGCCGTGGCCAATGATGCCCTTGACCTTTTGCGGGTTTTTGTACCGCAGCAGCCCGGCCTCAGGCAGCGGATTGACGGCCACAATCTCCGCGCCGGCCTCCTTGGCCTCCTCCAGCGCTGTGAGCATGCGCGGGTGGTTGGTGCCCGGGTTCTGCCCCATGATGATGATGAGCTGCGCCTTGGCGAAGTCATCGTAGCTGATGGTGGCTTTGCCGATGCCGATGGTCTGGCCCATCGCCCAGCCGGACGATTCGTGGCACATGTTTGAGCAGTCCGGCAGGTTGTTGGTGCCGAAGGCCCGCACGAACAGCTGGTAGATGAAGGCGGCCTCGTTCGACGTCCGGCCGCTCGTGTAGAAGGCGGCCTCATCCGGATTTGCGAGCCCGTTCAGCTTCCGCCCCAGAATTCCGAAAGCTTCGTCCCAGCTCACGGGCCGGTAATGGTCCTCCCCGGCCGGCTTGTAGACCGGCTCCGTCAGGCGGCCCTGCATTCCGAGCCAGTACTCGGTTCTTTGGCGCAGCTCGCTGACCGGGTGCTCCGCCCAGAAGTTCGATTCAATCACCACCGGCGTGGCTTCCCAGGTGACGGCCTTGGCGCCGTTTTCGCAGAACTCAAAGGTCTTCCGGTGGTCCGGGTCCGGCCAGGCGCAGCTCATGCAGTCAAAGCCGTGCTTCTGGTTCATGGCCAGCAGCGTCTTCTCTGTCCTGCCCAGGCCCATATGCTGGATGGCTGGCTGCATCGAGTGCAGGACGCCCGGGATGCCGGCGGCCCATTCCTTCGGTTTACCTACCTCGAGGCCCTTCTCGTCGGCCTCTTCAACGTCTGGGTTCTTGCGCGGCATGCTGCACACTCCTTGACTCGGCATCGTCCGGGTACTGCTGTCCGCGGCACCAACGCCGCAGGTTTGCCTCCCTCACAGGACTAGCAGTTATGGCAGGTGCCTGCAAGCATTCGGCCCGGCGGCGCCCGGTTCGGCCCGCCGGAGCCCGGCGGTCCGCTGGCCCGGCGGTCCGCGAGCCCGGTTCGGCCCGGTGGAGCCCGGCGGAACCCCGTGGAGCCCGGATGCAGCACTGCAACGGCTGCTGGCGCACCGGAGCAACAGGGGCGGACAATGGGAGCACCTGCAGCGACCGTTTGGAGCCGCAATGCGCCGTTCAATGGACTGGCTAAAACACCACAGGCTTACGGCTTTCTTTGTCCTGGCCTACGCAATTTCCTGGGCCTCGTGGCCGTTCTTCGCGGCCGGGCTGATGCCGCGGATGGAGTTCCTGTCAGTGGGTCCGCTTGCCGCGGCGGTCATCGTCATAGCCCTGGCGGAGGGGCGCGCCGGGTTCCGCGCCTGGGGACGGCGGCTGATCCGGTGGCGCGTCGGATGGATCTGGTACGCCGTGGCTCTCCTCCTTCCCGCGGCCCTGGTCCTGGTCACCGGATTCATCACCATGGCACTCGGCGCCGCCGCCCCGGGCCTCGAACGGCTGACGTGGGGCGGATTGATGACCGTGTTCGCCGTCCGGCTGGTGAACCCGCTGGACGGGGCACTCGGTGAAGAACCCGGCTTCCGCGGCTACGCCCTCCCGCTGCTCCAGGCATCGCGCCCGCCGCTGCTGTCCGCGGCGGTCTTGGGCGCGCTGGTGACGCTGTGGCACCTGCCGCTGGTCCTCTTCAGCGGCCTAAGCGCGATCGGACTGCCGACGACGTTCGCCATCACGTTCCTCTACGTCTGGCTTTTCAACCGCACCGGCGGCAGCGTCCTGCTGACGCTTCTGTTCCACAACAGCCAGGGCACCTTCACCGTCGGGTCCTTCGGCTTCACCGCCACCGACGCAGGGAGAGCGGAGCTGATCTATTTCCTGGCCGTCGTCCTCGCGGTGCTTGCCACCGTGGTCCTGGACCGCCGGGCCTGGCGCAGGGCACCCCGCTCGGCCACCGCCGTCGGCCGTTTCTCCCTAAGGATGCGCCCCCTGTGAAGAACGACGGCGAGTGGCTGGCGCCGGGCGAACGGCGCCAATCGCTCCCGCTCAGGAACTGACAGCATCACCATCCAAGTCAGGAGGAAACAATGTCCTCACCGCTAGCCAGGGCCGCCGGTCCCATCGCCCTGGTGTCCGGCCTCGTCTTCGCCGCAGTCGACTTGGCCCGCCTGCTCGCTGCCGACCGGGGCCTGGACCGGATCGAGATGATGAGGCAGACGCCCTTCCAGGTCACGAACGCCCTCTACTGGGTGGTCTTCATCGGGCTCACGCTCGCGCTGGTCTCCGTCTACTTCCGGTTCGGCGGCCGGACCGGCGGACGGGGCGCTGTCGGCTTCTGCTTCGCACTGGTGGGCACCCTGGACATGGCCGGCAACATGTGGTTCGACGGCTTCGCCGGCCCCTGGATCGCCGACGTCGCCCCCGGCGCGATCCTCGCGGGCGGGTCCGGGATGCTGGTCGTCGGAGCGCTCTCCAGCTACGTGCTTTTCGCCCTGGGCTGGATGGTCTTCGGCTTCACCGGCTGGCGCTCGCGCACGTTCCCCGCGTGGATCGGTTGGGCGTTCGTCGTCGCCGGATTCCTCGGCTACAACGCCGGCCTGCCGCCCTACGGGATTCCCATCGGGCTGGTTATGGCAGCGCTGGGATGGTGGATCATCCGGACGGGCGCGCCAGTCGTTTCCAGCCCGCCGGCCGCCCCATCCGAAGGTTAGAACCTAGCCCGACAGCTCGGCCAGCAGCTCGTGCTTCCGCTCCTCGCTGGCGAAGGAGGACCTGATGGAGTTCGCGGCGAGCCGGACGCGGTCGAACTCGGACAGCCCCAGGACCGACTCAAGCTGGGCAAAGTTGGTGTCCACGTAGCCACCGAAATACGCCGGATCATCCGAGTTCACGCTGACGTTGAGCCCGGCGGCAAGCATCGCCGGCAGCGGGTGCGCAGCCAGCATGTCCACGGCGCGGAGCCGGACGTTCGACAGCGGACACACCGTCAGCGGCACGCGGTCATTGACCAGCCGCTCCACGAGCTCGGGATCCTCCATGCACCGGATCCCGTGGTCGATCCGCTCCACGCCCAGCACGTCCAGCGCCTCCACGATGTACGACGGCGGTCCCTCCTCCCCCGCGTGCGCAATCCTTCGCAGGCCTGCTTCGCCCGCCCGGGCAAAGAGCCGCGTGAATTTCGACGGCGGGTTGCCCACCTCTGCGGAATCCAGGCCGATTCCGGCGATCGGTGCGTTCATTGCCAGGAGACCCGCCAGGACCTCAAGCGCCGAGTCCTCGGACAGGTCGCGCAGGAAGGCGGCGATCAGCAGCGTGGAAATCCCGAACTCCTCCTCGGAGGTGGCGAGCACCGAGGCCACACCGTTGAGGCACGTCTCCAGGGCGACACCCCGCGAGAGGTGCGCCTGCGGATCCATCATGATTTCCGCGTGCCTCACCCCGGCCGCTGAGGCCCGTGCCAGGTAGGCCCGGGTCATGTCCGCGAAATCCTGCTCGGTCCGCAGCACTGCCATGTTGGCGTAGTAGAGGTCGAGGAAGGACTGCAGATCGGTGAACTCGTAACGGCTCCGCAGCTCGTCCAGGTTCGCGTACGGCAGCTCGATCCCGTTCCGGTCAGCGAGCGCAAAGATCAGTTCCGGCTCCAGCGTCCCCTCAATGTGGAGGTGGAGCTCCGCCAACGGCATCGGCGACGGGGCCGCCACCAGCTCCTCTTCGCCTGTTGGCGCGGTTTCTTGTGTTGGCCCAGTTTCTTCTGTTGGCCCGGATTGACGCGGAAGAGCCGTGGGATCGATAGGTTCGGCGGCGGCATCGTAAGTGTTCACCCCGACAGAATAGTCCCCGGACCGGCCATGACCGCTAGAGTCGAACAGATGCGGACTGAAGAGTATGCTGCCCCGTTGGCCCATCCGGATCCTGGCCTGGCAGACGGCCCCCTCGCCGGCCATGCCATTGGCGGCCACCATTCTGCAGACGGTTTCGTCCGGGTGCGCGGCGCCCGCGAGAACAACCTTCGCAATGTGGACGTGGCCGTCCCGCGCGACGCGATCGTCGCCTTCACCGGCGTCTCGGGATCGGGCAAGTCCTCGCTCGCGTTCGGCACGATCTACGCCGAAGCCCAGCGCCGGTACTTCGAATCCGTAGCGCCCTACGCCCGCCGCCTCATCCAGCAGGGCCACAATCCCAAGGTGGAGATGATCACAGGGCTGCCTCCCGCCGTCGCGCTTCAACAGCGCCGCGGCACACCGAGCAGCCGTTCCACGGTGGGGACGGTGACCACGCTGTCCAACTCCCTCCGGATGCTGTTCTCCCGGGCCGGCAGCTACCCGGCCGGTGCCGGCCCGCTGGACTCGGACGCTTTCTCGCCCAACACGGCCGCCGGAGCGTGCCCCGAATGCCACGGCCTCGGCGTTGCACACACCGTCACCGAAGCCTCTCTGGTCCCCGATCCTTCCCTGAGCATCCGGGAGGGAGCCATTGCCGCGTGGCCGACGGCATGGCAGGGCAAGAACCTGCGCGACATCCTCACGCACCTGGGCTACGACGTCGACGCCCCCTGGCAGAAGCTGCCCCGGAAGGACCGCGACTGGATCCTTTTCACCGAGGAACAGCCGGTGGTGGAAATCACCCCTCAGCGCGACCGGGTGGCCAAGCCGTACAAGGGCAAGTTCTGGAGCGCCAAAAGCCACGTGCTGCACACGCTGGCAGATTCAAAGAGCAACACCATGCGCGAACGGGTGCTCCGCTTCATGGAGACCGGCCCCTGCCGGCGGTGCAGCGGGAGCGGGCTCACGCCCGAGGCCCTGGCCGTAACTTTCGCGGGCATGACCATCGCCGAACTCAACGCAGTGCCGATGGCCGAACTGGCGGACATCATCCGGCCGACGACCGAGCTGAAGGACGCCGGAACCGCCTCCCGCAAGCTGTCCTCAGGCGAAGGCAACGAGGTGGCGGTCGCCATCACGCGCGACCTCCTCCAGCGGATCACGGTCCTGCTGGATCTGGGGCTTGGCTACCTCGCCCTGGGCCGGTCGACGCCCACCCTCTCCCCGGGCGAGATGCAGCGCCTCCGGATCGCCACCCAGCTGCGCTCGGGGCTGTTCGGCGTGGTCTATGTTCTGGACGAACCCTCCGCCGGCCTGCACCCCGCCGACGCCGAACCACTCCTGGCGGTGCTGGGGCAGCTCAAGTCTTCGGGCAACTCCGTGTTCGTGGTGGAGCACAACATGGACATCGTGCGGCAGGCCGACTGGCTGGTGGACGTGGGGCCGAGGGCAGGCGAAGGCGGTGGCGAAGTGCTCTACAGCGGCCCGGTTTCCGGTCTCGCCGCCGTGGAGGCTTCCGTCACGCGCCCGTTCCTCGTGCTGGATAATTCGGCCGCCGGCACGCCCGGCGCCGGCTCGCCTGGCGGCAGTGAGCCGGGCAGCACCCGTACCGGCCGCCGTCGGGAGCCTGGTGCTTGGCTGGAACTGAACGGCATCACACGCCACAACCTCCGTAGCCTCGACGCGTCCTTCCCTTTGCAGGTCCTGACGGCGGTCACCGGCGTCTCCGGCTCGGGCAAGTCGACGCTGGTCAGCCACGTCCTGGCGGAGGTGGTCGGATCCGAACTGCACGGCGACGCGGGCACTGACCGCGCGGGCGCGGGCGGCCCGGATTCCGCAGGCACCGCAGGCACCGCAGGCACCGACGAGGACCAGCCCGGGAACGCCGGCGATCCCGCAACCCCACTTGAGGTCGGAACCGTGACCGGCCTGCACCACGTTGACCGGCTGGTGACGGTGGACCAGAAACCGATCGGCCGCACGCCACGGTCCAACCTTGCCACCTACACTGGACTCTTCGACGCCGTGCGCAAGGAGTTCGCCGCCACGGACGAAGCCCGGGCGCGCGGCTACGGTGCCGGACGCTTCTCTTTCAACGTGGCTGGCGGGCGCTGCGAGACCTGCCAGGGCGAGGGATTCGTGGCCGTCGAACTGCTCTTCCTGCCCGGCAGCTACGGCCCGTGCCCGGAATGCGACGGTTCCCGCTACAACCCCGAAACCCTTGAGATCACCTACCAGGGCAAAAACGTGGCCGACGTCCTGGCCATGACCGTGGACGCAGCCGCCGAATTCCTGCAGGGCGTCCCATCAGCAGCCCGCAGCCTGCAGACGCTGCAGGAGGTTGGGCTGGGCTACCTGCGGCTCGGACAGCCAGCCACCGAGCTGTCCGGCGGCGAAGCCCAGCGCATCAAGCTCGCCACCGAGCTGCAGCGGGCACGCCGCGGCCACACGCTCTATCTGCTGGACGAACCCACCACAGGGCTCCATCCGGCCGACGTCCGGCTCCTCATGGCCCAGCTGCACCGCCTCGTGGACGCGGGAAACACGGTGGTTGTGGTGGAACACGAAATGGATGTGGTGGCAGAAGCGGACTGGGTGATCGACCTCGGACCGGCCGGCGGGGACGCGGGCGGCAAGATCGTTGCCTCCGGAACGCCCGCCACAGTGGCCGGTTCACCAGGCAGCCGGACGGCGCAGTACCTGGCTTCTGCACTCGGTCGAAAGGCACCTGAACCGCTTGACTGTCAATAATGATCTCGATTTGATAACGGCGCGCGACACCTTTAGGGTGGGACACATGCCCGCGCGACGCGGGCCCATGAATGCCAGGTGCCGCCTCCACCAGTTACTGCCCGGCCGGCGGACACCGAAATGACCTCTAGTTCGTCAGGGGCGGGCAGTAGCGCGAAAACGTCCGGGGACGGACCGAGCGCGGGTGGCCTCAGGAGCATCCCAAATGAACAAGTCCACTCTCAGCACTGCCGCGCGCCGTGGAGTCACCCTGGCCGCCGTTTCCGCCGCAACCCTGGCTCTCTCCGCCACTGCCGCCAACGCTGCAACGCCCGCCGCAACGAGCGCCTCCACCTGGGACTCCCTCGCCCAGTGCGAGAGCGGCGGCAACTGGTCCACGAACACCGGCAACGGCTTCTCCGGCGGCCTGCAGTTCACCCCGCAAACCTGGGCCGCCTACGGCGGAACCGGCTCGCCCCAGAACGCTTCCCGCGCCCAGCAGATCGCCGTGGCCGAGAAAGTCCAGGCCAGCCAGGGCTGGGGCGCATGGCCCGCCTGCTCCGCCAAGCTCGGCCTGAATGGTGGCGGTGGCGCTCCTGCACCGCAGATCCTGCCGCAGAGCGCGCCCGTTCAGGCCGCACCCGTCCAGGCCCCGGTTCAGACAGCACCCGTCGCCCAGGTACCCGTAGCCGAAGTAGCGCAGGCGCCCGTCCAGGCCCGTCACGCTGCCGCCATCGCGGTGAGCGGCCAGACCTACACCGTCCAGGACGGCGACACCCTCAGCAAGATCGCCGACAAGCTCGGCATCCAGGGCGGCTGGCAGCACCTCGCCGACGCCAACGCTGACACCATCAGCAACCCGAACCTCGTGTTCGTGGGCCAGGTTCTGCAGCTCCCTGCATAACCTGCCTGGTCAGGCCGCCTGGCGGCGCTGCACTAAAGCTCGACGCCGGGCGGTCCCCTTTCGGAGGCCGCCCGGCGTTGTTGTGTCTGGCGGTCTTGCGTCCGGCGTTTTGCGCCGGTCTCCAGAAACTACGACGCCGGGCGCCCCCTGAGTGGGGACG
>NZ_JBHTSL010000054.1:0-39564 GCF_042795115.1 Arthrobacter sp. NPDC056493
TTCTGCAGGTACCGTCACTTTCGCTTCTTCCCTACTGAAAGAGGTTTACAACCCGAAGGCCGTCATCCCTCACGCGGCGTCGCTGCATCAGGCTTCCGCCCATTGTGCAATATTCCCCACTGCTGCCTCCCGTAGGAGTCTGGGCCGTGTCTCAGTCCCAGTGTGGCCGGTCACCCTCTCAGGCCGGCTACCCGTCGTCGCCTTGGTAAGCCATTACCTCACCAACAAGCTGATAGGCCGCGAGTCCATCCAAAACCGCAAAAGCTTTCCACCCCCCACCATGCGATGAGGAGTCATATCCGGTATTAGACCCAGTTTCCCAGGCTTATCCCAGAGTCAAGGGCAGGTTACTCACGTGTTACTCACCCGTTCGCCACTAATCCCCGGTGCAAGCACCGGATCATCGTTCGACTTGCATGTGTTAAGCACGCCGCCAGCGTTCATCCTGAGCCAGGATCAAACTCTCCGTTGAAAACAAACAGACACAACCAGGCACCACGGAAATAACGCGGAAACCCGGCTGCACAAAATTTGAAACCAGCTGTAAAAACCAGACCACCCACGAACGTGGACAGCCCGGCCAATCCAACCAATTCATAAAAAATCGGTATCAATAAACTTGGCACACTATTGAGTTCTCAAACAACAGACACATTCGAATACTCGTCGAAACAATTCCCAGTTTTTATAACGGGAATTTGTGTTTCGCATTTCTTCGCTGCGATGTTTCTAGCTTATTTCATTCATTTTCACTTTGCAAATCCGGGTTATTCATCCGGTATTCACTTCAATGCATGAATCCGCCCAGCACTATGGGAAGCTTTTCTTCATTCATGCTTGAAGTTGAAGAATTGCTTCTCAGTGAAGGGGGTTTGTCACCACTCAGCGGCGGCGACTCAGAAGACATTACACGCTCCCCCGCGGCCGTGCAAATCGGCTGCGGAGGAGCGTGCATTTTGTCTGCTGCAGTGCTAGGCGCCGGACACCTGAACGGTGGCCAGGTTCTTCTTGCCACGGCGGAGCAGCAGGTACTTGCCGTGCAACAGCTGGGACGGCGAGATGACCGCGTCCGGATCCGTGACTTTGGCGTTGTTGACATAGGCGCCGCCCTCGCCGACCACGCGGCGCGCAGCGGACTTGCTGTCCGACAGACCCGAGGCAACCAGCAGCTCGATGATGCCGAGACCCGTTCCGTCCACGGAAGCGGACGGCAGTTCTGCGGTCGCCGCGGCAAGCGTCTGCTCGTCAAGCACGGACAGATCCCCGTTGCCGAAAACAGCCGCGGAAGCGGCAATGACCTTGTCGGTGGCTTCGGCTCCGTGGACCAGAGCCGTCACTTCGTAGGCGAGCTTCCGCTGTCCTTCGCGGGCGAAGGGGCGCTCTGCCACAGACACGGCAATTTCCTCGATCTCGGCACGGGTCAGGAAGGTAAACACCTTCAGCCGGTCCACAACGTCCGCGTCGGCGGTGTTCAGCCAGAACTGGTAGAAGGTGTACGGGCTGACCATGGCCGAATCCAGCCAGATAGCGTTGCCCTCGCTCTTGCCGAACTTGGTGCCGTCGGCGTTGGTGATGAGCGGGGTGCCCAGTGCATGGACCGTCTTACCCTCCACCTTGCGGATGAGTTCGGTGCCGCTGGTGAGGTTGCCCCACTGGTCGGATCCGCCGGTCTGCAGCATGCAGCCGTAGTCGCGGTGCAGCTGGAGGTAATCCATGCCCTGCAGGATCTGGTAGCTGAACTCCGTGTAGCTGATGCCCTCCTCGGAGCTGAGGCGTGAAGCCACGGCGTCCTTGCGCAGCATCGTACCCACACGGAAGTGCTTGCCGACCTCGCGGAGGAAGTCGATTGCGCTCAGCGGCGCCGTCCAGTCCAGGTTGTTGACCATCCGGGCGGCGCTGGCGCCGTCAAAGCTGAGGAACCGGCGGACCTGGGCCTGCAGGTAACCGACCCACTCCGAAACGGTGTCCTTGGTGTTCAGGGTGCGTTCCGCCGTCGGACGCGGGTCGCCGATCAGCCCGGTGGAACCGCCCACGAGACCCAAGGGCTTGTGGCCGGCCAACTGGAGCCGCCTCATGAGGAGGAGTTGGACCAGGTTTCCCAGGTGGAGGCTCGGCGCCGTGGGGTCGAATCCGCAGTAATACGTGACCGGTTCCCCGGCGAGCAGCTTTTCCAGTTCCACCTCATCGGTGGATACGTGGACAAGGCCGCGCCATTTGAGCTCCTGCCAGATGTTGGCGAAGCTGGGGTCGTTCTGCTGGGATTCGAGGTCGTTTAGTTGTGACACGCCTTCTAAGTTAGCAGGATCAGCGCCGCCCCGACCCTCGTGAAGGGCAAGAGGCGGGCCTGGCCGGGAACGGCCGGGCCTGCCGGAAAGCCTAACGCTCGATGCCCGCCGGAACGTCCGCGGCCGCGATCAGCCGAAGCCGCTGGGTGGGGCGGGTCATGGCGACGTACAGATCGCCCACCCTGCCATGCTCGTGGTTCAGCATGGCGCTCGGTTCAAGGACCACGACGCCGTCGAACTCAAGTCCCTTGGCCTCCCGTGGGCTGATGACCACCAGATCCTGTTCATAGCTGCCGGCACCAGTGCCCAGCCGCGAACCGTACTCGGCACGCAGCGCCGCCGTGGCTTCCCGCAGCAGGTCGCCGTCGGCAATCACGGCGAGCAGGCCGCCGTCGAGCGCCTGGAGCTCCTCGGGGAGGACCTCCACGAGCCGGCCGACCAGGCCGCCATGCTCCACACGGTCGATGATGGGTGACCAGCGGCCTTCCCGCACGGCCTTTGGTGCGGAGACCACCAGGCCGGCAGCATTGGCCATGCGCGCGGCCGCCTCGGCGATTTGCGACGGCGTCCGGTAGTTCACCGTGAGCTCCTCCAGCTGCCAGCGGTCGCCGAACATCGGGGCGAGGGCTCCCTGCCAGGACTTCGCGCCGGCCACGGAACTGGTCTGGGCGATGTCCCCTACGATCGTGAAGGACTTGAGCGGGCAGCGCCGGACCAGGAGGCGCCACTGCATCGGCGACAGTTCCTGCGCCTCGTCGACGACGATGTGGCCGAAGGCCCAGGTGCGGTCACTGGTGGCGCGCTCGGCGGCCGTCAGCCGGGCCTCGCGTTCCTCGTTCTGTTCAACGAGTTCCTCCGCGGACATCAGCACGTCAACGCCGGCCGACTCCATATTGACGAGGGTCTGCCGGGCGTTGGCCAGGGCACGGGCCCGGTCCTGCTCCTGCTGGGCGAGACCGCGGCCGGCGGCGGGATCCAGTTCGCCGAGGAGTTCGGCAGCTTCGTCGAGCAGGGGGACGTCAGCCTCGGTCCAGGGGGCATCGGGAGCCCGGAGCAGGAGCTCGCGTTCCCTGGCGGTCAGCCCGGGGGTGCACGCTTCGAGGAGGGCGGGCTTGCTGAGGAGCTCACTCACGAGCTTCTCGGGCGTCATCGGCATCCAGCACAGGTTCAGCGCGACGCGCACGTCGCGGGCCGTCCGCACGTCCTCGGCGAGGTACGAGCGGTCGGCGTTGTTGCCGATGTTGCCGGCCTCGACGAGTTCGGTCAGCTGCTCGGTCAGCTCGCGGAGCAGGATCTTGACGAAAGTGACGCGGGCCTCGTTGTGCGGCTTGCCCGTGGATCGTGCGCGTTCGCGGGCCCGCCGGACCTGCCGGGGCGTGAGGGTCAGCTTGCGGCCATCGACTTCCAGGATCCGGTTTTCAGCCGGAATGCGCTGGCGGTTGGCCACGGCGTTGGCGATCACCTCAGCCATCCCCAGCCTGCCCTTGATGGCGGCGACGTCCGCTTCCTGCTCCGGCACCGCGTTGATGCCAGGCATGAGCCTGCCGAGGCTGGCCATGACCACGCCGGTTTCACCCAGCGACGGCAGGACGCGTTCGATGTATTTCATGAACGACGACGACGGCCCCACCAGCAGCACGCCGGCGGACTTGAGCCGGTCGCGGTGGGTGTACAGCAGGTAGGCGGCGCGGTGCAGGGCCACGGCGGTTTTGCCCGTGCCCGGCCCGCCCTGGACCACGAGGGCGCCGGAGATGGAGGACCGGATGATGCGGTCCTGCTCTGACTGGATGGTGCCCACGATGTCCGACATCCGGCCCGTGCGCTTGGAGTTCAGGGCGGCCAGCAGCGCGCCTTCGCCCTGCAGCGAGTCGGCATCCGAAAGCATGTCGGCGTCCAGGACATCGTCCTCGATGGCCTTGACCTCGCGGCCCTGGAGGATCAGGTGCCGGCGCCGGCGCACGCCCTGCCGGTCAAATGCAGTGGCCTGGTAGAAGTGGCCGGCCTCCGGCGCGCGCCAGTCGACCATGAGCCGGACGAGGTCCTCGGTGGTGAGCCCGATGCGGCCGATGTACTGGGCTTCGCCGGAGTCCAGGTCCAGCCGGCCGAACACCAACCGGTCGTCGACGGCGTCGAGCTGGGCGAGGCGGTCCTCGTAGAGGGCCGCGAAGGCGTCACGTTCGGAGACGTTCTGCATGGTGCCGACTGCTCCCGCGCGGCGCACCTGTGCCAGCTGGGCGCGCTTTTCCTCGCGCAGTTCATCAAGCCGGGTGTACAGACCGGCTACATAGTCCCGTTCGTGGGCCAAATCGGCGTCGAGCATCGTTCCCCTATCGCAAAAGACAGACCGTCCATTCTATAACCTTTTCGGCAAACGTGGCGGCTGTTGAGCTGCTTAAGGCAGGTTATCTGACCGCGCGGCCCCGCCGCTCATCGACAAGTCCGCTGGTCAGAGGCGCAGCAGCGACCGCACGCGGTGCCCGGCGAGAGCGGAGCGGCCGCGCAGCTCGCCGAGTTCCATCACCACGCCCACGCCCGAGACGTGGACACCGCAGCGTTCAAAGAGGCGGGCGGCTGCCCCGAGCGTGCCGCCTGTTGCGAGGACGTCGTCGAGGATCAGGACCCGGCTGCCGCGGGCCAGGTCGGTGGTGTGAAGTTCCAGGGTGGCATTGCCGTATTCCAGGGCGTAGTCCTCGGAGTACACCTCTCGCGGCAGCTTCCCGGCCTTCCGCACTGTCACCACGCCGGTGCCGGTGGCGTAGGCCGCGGCGGCGGCAAGCAGGAAGCCCCGTGCCTCAACGCCGGCCACGGCGTCGAACTGCCCCTTGAACGGTTCCACGAGCGCTTCGACAACTGCCCGGAACGCGGGGCCGTCGGCGAAAACGGGGGTCAGGTCCTTGAAGGTGATTCCGGGCTTGGGGTAGTCCGGAACGGTCGCGCAGAGGCTGGTAATGAGTTCGTCCACGGGGACGGGCCTGGGGGCGGGGGCTGCTTGGCTGTGGTTCACCCGTCCAGCCTACGCCCGCGGTGGACGCGCCTTCGCTGCCTTGTAGCGGGACACGGTGGGGTCGCCCGTGAGCCAGAACCGCCATGGATAGTCGTGCGTGCCGCCGTGCCCGGCGACGCCGACCCGCGGTCCGGTGCTGACGTGCGCGGCGGGTGCCGGCGGCAAAACCAGGCCAAACGGAGGGGCCAGGGCGTCCCGGCCGCTCTCCTCGGTGGTCAGTCCGAGCGCCGTGGCCAGCCGGGCGGGACCGCTGGCAAGATCCTTGGCGGCTTTCGACGTCGGCCGGCGGGCGAGGGCCAGTTCCCGGCCCTCGACGATTTCCCCCGCGCGCAGCAGGACGGCGGAGGCGTGGCCGGCCGGGCCGCAGACGATGTTGGCGCAGTAGTGCATGCCATACGTGAAATAGACGTAGAGGTGGCCGGCCGGGCCGAACATGGGGGCGTTCCTGCGGGTTGGGCCGCGGTAGGTGTGGGACCCGGGGTCAGGGTGCAGCGAATCGACGGGGCCCATGTAGGCCTCGAGTTCTGTGATCCGGACGGCGACGGGACCTTCCTGGCTGTCGTGGGTCAGGACAGCGCCAAGGAGCAGCGGAGCTATTTCGCGGGCATCGCCCGACAGGAATTGCCGCACAGGGGCGCTGGTGGTCATCCCCCGACCTTACCGAAGGGCCTGTTGTCAGGGCCCGGCGCAGTGGAAGCCCCTCCACGGTCATGTCCGATTTCCGCTAGCACGGCCCGCTGGCGGCTGGCAGGATGGAGTCATGGACTTCTGGCAGCGCTACCGCGCCATCGACGCGCGGGACACCCGCTTCGATGGGCAGTTTTTTACGGCGGTGCGGACCACGGGCATCTACTGCCGGCCGTCGTGCCCGGCGAGGACGCCCAAGGCGGAAAACGTCACCTTCTACGAGACCTCCGCCGCCGCGCATGAAGCCGGGTACCGTGCGTGCAAGCGCTGCCTGCCCGAGGCCGTCCCGGGCACACCGGCCTGGAACCTCCGCTCGGACATTGCCGGCCGGGCCATGCGCCTGATCAACGACGGCGTGATCAACCGCGACGGCGTCGAGGGGCTCGCCGCGCGGCTGGGCTATTCGTCCCGCCAGTTGAACCGGATCCTCAGCCATGAGCTCGGCGCGGGTCCCCTGTCCCTGGCCCGGGCCAGCAGGGCACAGACCGCCCGCACGCTGCTGGTGTCCACGACGATGAAGCTTGCGGACGTCGCCTTCGCCGCGGGTTTCAGCAGCGTCCGCCAGTTCAACGAGACCGTTGCCGAAGTGTTCGACATGACGCCGACAGCCCTCCGCGGCACCGCCCGGCACCATCCGTCCGCCCCCGAGAGCACCTCACTCACGCTGGCCCTCCCCTACCGCGAGCCGTTCGACCCCGGCGTGTTCAGCTTCCTCGCCGTCCGCGCCATTCCGGGGATCGAGGCCGGAACCGCAACGTCCTACGCCCGGACCCTGAGGCTCCCGCACGGGGACGCTCGGTTCAGTGTGGAATACACCGGCGCCGGCAGGGACACCGCAGAGGCCGGCACGGCGTTGGGTGGCAAGGCGGAGTACGACGGCGGGACGCACCGGCGGCCGCTGGTGCTCACCATCGGCGCGGTGGACCTCCGGGATCTGCCGGCCCTGCTGAGCAGGGTCCGCCGGCTATTTGACCTCGACGCCGATCCCGTCGCCATCGACGGCGCGCTCGGCGCCGATCCCCGGCTTTCGGCGTCCGTGGCGGCAGCGCCGGGGATCCGCCTGCCGGGGGCCCTGGATCCGCAGGAACTGCTCATCCGGGCCATGGTCGGACAGCAGATCACGGTGGCCGCCGCGCGCACGGCGCTCACGCAGCTTGCCGCAGCCGGAAGTCCCAGCGCGGCCGCAGGCGAGGGGCTTTCGCGGTTGTTCCCGTCGCCGGCGCAGATCGCCGGAGCCGGCGCGGAACTCCTGCGCGGCCCGCAGCGCAGGGTCGAGTCGCTGCTGGCGGTGGCCACGGCACTGGCCGACAGCAGTCTGGATCTTGGCTACGGTGACGATCTGCCCGGCCTTTCGGCCAAGTTGCTGCCGCAGGCGGGCATCGGGCCGTGGACCGTAGGATATGTGGCCATGCGGGTCATCGGCGCGCCGGATATCTTCCTCGCCAATGACGCCGCGGTTCGCAACGGAATCCGCGCGCTGCCCGGCGGCAGCAGCGGAAGTGGCGCCGCGCCGTCGTCGGACTTCCGGGAAGTCAGCCCGTGGCGTTCCTACGCCACCATGCACCTCTGGCGGGCCGCCGCGTCCGTGCCAGGAAACCCCACCGCCCGCAGGGCGCAGACATCGAAAGTGACAATGCAATGAAAGTGACAATGCAATGAATGTGACAGTGCAATGAAAGCCCAGCTTCTGACCATGGCCACGCCGGACGGGCCGTTCACGATCATCGCCCGCGACGGCGTAGTGCTCGCCTCGGGCTGGACGGCCGACCCGCAGGACCTCACGGGCCAGATCCACGCCGAGTTGCTGCCGGACGCCTACGAACCGGTGGAGCACCTCGGCCCGATTTCCGCGGCCGTGGAGGCGTTCTACGCGGGTGATCCGGTTCCAGCCATGAGCGTGCCCGTCCTGCAGAAATCAGGCCCGTTCCGCGCCCATGCCTGGGACGTGCTCCGCACCGTCAGCCCGGGGGCGCCGGTCACCTACACCGAATATGCGGAGCTGTCCGGCAACGCCAAGGCAGTCCGGGCAGCAGCCAGCGCCTGTGCTTTCAACGCCGCAGCGCTGTTCGTTCCGTGCCACCGGGTGGTCCGCACGGACGGCACGATGGGTGGCTTCCGCTGGGGGTTGCGGATCAAGGAAAGCCTGCTGGCCCGCGAAAAGCAGGGGCTCGCCGCCGGCTGAACCAGTCGGCCGGGAGGGCTGCTTAGGCGCTATTTCGCCGGGACCCCGGAAGGCCACGGCAGCAGTTCCGGCAGGTCGACGCCGTCCGCGGCGGCCGAGGCACGAAGGCTCCCGAGCGACGGTTCCCGGCCCGCGAGCCAGGCGGCGATGTCGGTGACCATTCCGTTGATGACCGTGGAGCGGCCGCCGGTCCCAATCGTCACGCGAGGCAAGCCAAGCGGCTGCAGCACCAGCTTCTGGTCCTCGGGCACGCGCGCAGACAGGAATGTGAACAGGTGCTCGCAGAACTGCCTGCTCGTTAACGCAGCGAGATGGCACTTCACGGCAATGTCTGCGAACAACACTGCCGCGAAGTGCCATCTCGGTGGCTACCGGGTTCTACCCCGCGTACTCGCGCACGCCGGCGAGCTCGCCCTCGAGGGCGACCAGCTGGCGTTCGACGGCGGCCGGTGCCGTACCGCCCTGGGAGTTGCGGCTGTTGAGCGAACCTTCCGTGCTGAGGACGCTGCGGACCTCCGGGGTGAGGCGCTCCGAAATGGCGGCATATTCCTCATCCGTCAGGTCCCAGAGTTCCACGTCGCGGCTTTCAGCCTGCTTAACCGCGGCACCGGAGAGCTCGTGCGCCTCGCGGAACGGAACGCCCTGGCGGACCAGCCATTCGGCAATGTCCGTTGCCAGCGCGAAGCCCTGCGGTGCCAGCGATTCCATCCGCGCGGTGTTGAACTTCAGGGTCGCGATCATGCCCGAGACGGCCGGGAGCAGCAGCTCAAGCGTGTCGGCGGCATCGAACACCGGTTCCTTGTCCTCCTGCAGGTCGCGGTTGTACGCGAGCGGCAGGCCCTTCAGCGTGGCCAGCAGGCCGGTCAGGTTGCCGATCAGCCGGCCGGCCTTGCCGCGGGCCAGCTCCGCCACGTCGGGGTTCTTCTTCTGCGGCATAATGGACGATCCTGTGGAGTAGGAATCGTGCAGGGTGACAAAGGAGAACTCCTTCGTGGCCCACAGGATGACTTCCTCCGACACGCGGGACAGGTCCACGCCGATCATCGAACACACCCAGGCGAACTCGGCAAAGACGTCGCGGGACGCGGTGCCGTCGATCGAGTTGTGCGTGGCCGAGAAGAAGCCCAGGTCCGCCGCGACGGCCTCCGGGTCCAGTCCCAGCGAGGAGCCCGCCAGGGCACCCGAACCGTAAGGCGAAACGCCTGCGCGCTTGTCCCAGTCCTGGAGCCGCTGCACATCGCGCAGCAGCGCCCAGGCATGGGCCAGCAAGTGGTGGCTGAGCAGGACGGGCTGCGCGTGCTGCAGGTGGGTGCGGCCCGGCATGGCGACGCCCTGGTGGGCCTTGGCCTGGTCCACCAGCGCCTCGATCGTTGCCAGCACGCCGCGGGCTATGATCCGGGCGTGGTCGCGCAGGAACATGCGCCCCAGCGTGGCCACCTGGTCGTTGCGTGACCGCCCGGCGCGGAGCTTGCCGCCCAGCTGGGTGCCGGCACGCTCGATCAGACCGCGTTCCAGCGAGCCGTGGACGTCCTCATCGGACTCCGCCGGCAGGTAGGCGCCGGAGGCGACGTCGTCGTCCAGTTGGCTCAACGCAGCGAGCATGCCTTCGAGCTCGGCGTCGTCCAGCAGCCCGGCCTTGTGCAGCACGCGGGCGTGTGCCTTGGAGCCGGCGATGTCGTAGCGGGCCAGCCGCCAGTCAAAGTGCGTGGACTTGCTCAGCGCCGCCAGGGCATCCGCGGGGCCGCCGGCGAACCGGCCGCCCCACAGCGCGCCTGTGTTCGTGGCTTCGGACTTTTGGGTTTCGACAGGCTCAACCACCGATTTTTACTTTCCTGCGACGCGGATGTCGCGGCCGGAGGCAACCTTCGCGGACATGCCCCACAGCTCGATGAAGCCGCGTGCCATGGACTGGTCGAAGGTGTCGCCGGTGTCGTAGGTGGCGAGGTCGAAGTCGTACAGCGAGGTCTCGGAGCGGCGTCCGTTGACGATCGCCTGGCCGCCGTGCAGCACCATGCGGATATCGCCGGAGACATACTTCTGCGTGTCCTCGATGAAGGCGTCCAGGGAGCGCTTGAGCGGGGAGAACCACTGGCCGTCGTACACGAGTTCTGCCCAGCGCTGGCCGACAGTGGCCTTGAAGCGGGCCTGCTCGCGCTCGATGGTGATGTCCTCGAGGTGCTTGTGCGCGGTGATGAGTGCCATGGCACCCGGTGCTTCGTAGATTTCGCGGGACTTGATGCCGACCAGGCGGTCCTCGACGACGTCGATCCGGCCCACACCCTGGGCTCCGGCGCGGCGGTTGAGTTCCTTGATCGCCTGCAGCGGGGTGACCTTCACGCCGTCGATCGCCACCGGCACGCCGGCCTCGAAGGAGATGGTGACCTCATCCGGTGCCGGCGGGAATTCCGGCGTGGCGGTGTAGTCGTAGATGTCCTTCGTGGGGGCGTTCCAGATGTCCTCGAGGTAGCCGGTTTCGACGGCGCGGCCCCAGACGTTCTGGTCGATCGAGTACGGGTTCTTCTTGGTGGTCTCGATCGGCAGGCCCTTTTCCTCGGCGAAGGCGATGGCCTTGTCGCGGGTGAGGGCGAGGTCGCGGACCGGCGCGATGCACTTCAGGTCCGGGCCGAGGGTCTGGATGCCGACTTCGAAGCGGACCTGGTCGTTGCCCTTGCCGGTGCAGCCGTGGGCCACGGTGGTGGCGCCGAATTCGCGGGCAGCCTTGACCAGGTGCTTGACGATCACCGGGCGGGAGATCGCGGAAACCAGCGGGTAGTGGCCCTGGTAGAGGGCGTTGGCCTTCAGCGTGGGCACGCAGTATTCGTTGGCGAACTCGTCGCTCGCGTCCGCCACATAGGCCTCGACGGCGCCGCAGCCGAGGGCGCGCTGGCGGATGGTCTCCAGGGATTCGCCACCCTGTCCGACGTCGACCGCCACGGCGATGACCTCGGCGCCGGTGGCTTCACCGATCCAGCCGATGGCTACGGAAGTATCCAGGCCACCTGAGTAGGCCAGAACAATACGCTCAGTCACGGAACATGCTCCTTAGTTGTTTGTTTTTTGTTTTGTTTGTCTTGGATGAATACGGCCGGCTTACTGGCCGGCTTCCTCAGCGAGCTGCAGGAACCGCGCAGCCAGTTCCGGCCCGCCCAGCGGGTCCCGGGCCACGAGCAGCACGGTGTCGTCCCCGGCGATGGTGCCCAGGATCGAGGGCATCACGGAATGGTCGATGGCGAGGGCGAGGAAGTTTGCCGCCCCCGGGGGTGTCCGCAGCACCGCAATGTTCGCTGATGCCTCGGCGGTGACCAGGAGCTCCCCGCAGAGCCGCGCCAGCCGGGCATCGAGGATTTCCTGGCTGACCCCGCTCTTGGCCGCCCGCTCCCCGCCCTCACCGGGGACGGCGTATACCAGCACACCCTCCTTGCCCCGCACGCGGACGGCGCCGAGCTCCACGAGGTCACGCGACAGCGTGGCCTGGGTGACCTGCACGCCGTCGTCCGCCAGCAGCGCCGCGAGCTCGGCCTGGGACCGCACGGATTCGCCGGTCAGGATCGCGATGATCCGCGCCTGGCGGGCCGTCTTGGTGGCCGGGCTCGCGCCCGGGGCCGCCGGGTTGGTGGACACTAGAACGTGCTCTCCCCGGTGCCCTCAACGGGAGAAAGACCGTCGACGAACGCCAGCCCGGACCGGTGCATGAGCCAGGCCATGAGCCCCTTCTGCGCGTGCAGGCGGTTCTCGGCCTCGTCCCACACGATCGACTGCGGGCCGTCAATCACGCCGGCAGAGATTTCGTAGCCGCGGTAGGCGGGAAGGCAGTGCAGCACGACGGCATCGGCGGCGGCTCGGGCCAGCGCGGCCTCGTCCACGGAGTATTCACGGAACAGCTTCATCCGTGCTTCCTTTTCGGCTTCCTGGCCCATGGAGACCCAGGTGTCGGTGGCGACGACGTCGGCTCCCTTGAGTGCCTCCGCCGCGTCCGTGGTGATGAGGACGGAGCCGCCGGTCTCGGCGGCACGCTCCTGGGCGGCAGCCACGATGCCGGCCGCGGGCAGGTAGCCCTCCGGACCGGCGATGCGCACGTGCATGCCGGCGGTGACGCCTGCCAGCAGGTAGGAGTTGGCCATGTTGTTGGCGGCGTCGCCGAGGTAGGCCATGGTGAGGCCCTTCAGTTCGCCCTTGTGCTCCTTGACGGTCAGGAGGTCGGCCAGCAGCTGGCAGGGGTGGTAGTCGTCGCACAGGGCGTTGATGACCGGAACCCTGGAGTTTTCGGCCATGGCGACGAGGCCGGAGTGCGCGCCGGTCCGCCACACGATGGTGGAAACCATGCGCTCGAGGACCTTGGCCGTGTCCTCGACGGATTCCTTGTGGCCGATCTGCGCCTCGCCCGGGTTGATGATCAGGGCGTTGCCACCCATGTCGGCCACGCCGGTGGCAAAGGAGACCCGGGTCCGGGTGGAGGTCTTGTCGAAGATCACCGCGACGGTCTTGCGGCCGCTGCCTTCGGCGGCGAACGGCTGGACACTGTACGGTGCAGCCTTCATGCGGCCCGCGAGTTCCAGGACTTCCGCCTGTTCGGCAGGGCTGAGGTCCGTGTCCTTGAGGAAGTGGCGGATGGTGCCGGTGGAGGTCACTGTGCGTCCTTTGCGGTTTGCAGGATGGCCGGAAGGGCGGCCAGGAAACGGTCCGCCTGCTCCGTGGTCAGGATGAGCGGCGGGGCCAGGCGGATGGTGCTGGGGCCGGGGCTGTTGATGATGAAGCCGGCGTCCAGGGCTGCGGTCACGGCAGCAGGGGCGACGTCGGCATCCAGGTCGAAGCCGATCAGCAGTCCCTCGCCGCGCACCTCGGTGACACCGCCGACGGCGGCCAGGGCCTCCCGCACATGCTCACCTACGGTGCGGACATTGTCCAGCACGTGCTGGCTTTCAATGGCGTGCAGCGTGGCCAGCGCCGCGGCGGTGGCCACCGGGTTGCCGCCGAAGGTGGTCCCGTGCTGCCCTGCGGACAGCAGCGACGACGTCTGCTCGCCGAACGTGACGAGCGCGCCGATCG
Organism: Arthrobacter sp. NPDC056493; assembly: GCF_042795115.1. Taxonomy (NCBI): domain Bacteria; kingdom Bacillati; phylum Actinomycetota; class Actinomycetes; order Micrococcales; family Micrococcaceae; genus Arthrobacter; species Arthrobacter sp. NPDC056493. The sequence goes on from NZ_JBHTSL010000054.1 coordinate 13,205, forward strand.
GGAAACCGCCGCCAAGGCCCTTGGCCAGCGTGATGGCGTCGGGCACGATCCCGGCGTCTTCGCTGGCCAGCCACTTGCCCGTGCGCGCGATGCCGGTCTGCACCTCATCGAGGATGAGCAGGGCACCGGCCTCGGCGGTGAACTCGCGGGCCGCCTTCAGGTAGCCGGCCGGAAGGGGCCGGACGCCCGCCTCGCCCTGGATCGGCTCCAGGAAGACGGCAGCCACGGTGTCGTCCACCGCGTTGCGCAGGGCCTCGATGTCCCCGAAAGGAATGTGCTCAACGCCGCCGGGCACGGGCTCGAAGGGGGTGCGGTAGGCCTCCTTCGCCGTGAGCGCGAGTGCGCCCATGGTCCGGCCGTGGAATGCGCCCTCGAGCGCGATGATCCGGGTGCGGCGTTTGCCGCCTGTCTCCCCGGCGGCAGAACCGGAGTTCCGCCGGGCGAGTTTGAAGGCTGCCTCGTTGGCCTCGGTGCCGGAGTTGGTGAAGAACACCTTGGAGCCGGCCGGCGCTGCGCTGAGTTCCAGCAGCTTTTCGGCCAGGGCGATCTGGGTGGGGCTGGTGAAGAAGTTGGAGACGTGCCCCAGGGTGGCCAGCTGGCTGGAAATTACCGAAGTCACGAACGGGTGGGCGTGGCCCAGCGCATTGACGGCGATGCCGCCGAGAAGGTCCAGGTATTCCTTGCCGTCGGCGTCCCAGACCAGGCAGCCCGCACCGCGGACCAGCACCCGCTGGGGCGTGCCGAAGACACCCATCAGCGACGACGAGTAGCGAGCCAGCCAGTCGGCGCCGCTGCTGTGGCCCTTGGTTTCGACCAGCTCAACCACCGGGGACTGCTCAACGACTGCGGATTGTTCAAAGTTGCTCATGCGTTCGTCTCCTCATCGGGTACGACCTGGGTGCCGATTCCGGCAGTGGTAAAGGTTTCCAGCAGCATCGAGTGCGGCAGCCGGCCGTCCACGATGTGCGCCCGCTCGACGCCGTCGTCAATGGCCTTCAGGCAGGCCGCCATCTTGGGGATCATGCCGGCTTCGAGCCTGGGCAGCATGTCCCGCAGCTCGGAGGCCGTCAGGGACGAGATCAGCGAGGACTTGTCCGGCCAGTTGGCGTAGAGGCCTTCCACGTCGGTCAGGATAACCAGTTTCGAGGCGCCCAGCGCGGACGCCACAGCACCAGCTGCCGTGTCAGCGTTGACGTTCAGGACCTGGCCGGTGGGCTGGAAGCGCGCGGTGCCCGCCACGCCCTCGCCGGCGTCGGTGATCTCAGGGGCGACGGTGGAAATCACGGGGATCCGGCCGGCGTCGAGAATGTCCACGATGCCGGCGGGGTCCACTCCGACCACCTCGCCCACCAGCCCGAGGTCCACCTCCTCGCCATCAACTACGGTGCCGGTGCGGACGGCGCGCAGCAGGCCGCCGTCTTCACCGGACATGCCGACGGCGTAGGGCCCGTGCGAGTTGATCAGGCCCACCAGTTCGCGGCCCACCTGGCCGGTGAGGACCATGCGCACCACGTCCATCGCCTCGGGCGTGGTCACGCGCAGGCCGCCCTTGAACTCCGACTCGATGCCGAGCCTGCCCAGCATCGAATTGATCTGCGGGCCGCCGCCGTGCACCACGACGGGGTGGATGCCCACGTGGTGGAGGAACACGACGTCCTCGGCGAAGGCACGGCGCAGCTCGTCGTTGACCATGGCGTTGCCGCCGTACTTGATCACCATGGTGGTTCCGGCGAAACGCTGGATCCATGGCAGGGCTTCGATGAGCGTGCCGGCCTTGTCCTGGGCGTCACTCATGGACGTTGACTCGCGGGTCTGGGTGTTCATGCGGCTGGTTCTCCAGGTTGCTGGCGGATCTAGCTTGAGTAGGCGCTGTTCTCGTGGACGTAGTCGTGCGTGAGGTCGTTCGTCCAGATGGTTGCTTCCGCACCGCCGGCCTGCAGGTCGATCTCCACGAGCACCTCGCGCGGTTCCAGGTCCACCAGTTTGCGGTCCTGGCCGATGCCGCCGTTCTGGCAGATCTGGATGCCGTTCATGGACACGTTGAGCTGGTCCGGTTCGAACACGGCGTCGGTGGTTCCCACGGCTGAAAGCACGCGGCCCCAGTTGGGGTCCTTGCCGAAGATGGCTGCCTTGAAGAGGTTGGAGCGGGCGACGGCGCGGCTGACGGTTTCGGCGTCGCGCTCGGTGGCGGCGTTGAACGTGCGGATCGCGATATCGTGGCTGGCGCCCTCGGCGTCGCCGATCAGCTTGCGGGCCAGCTCGGCGCAGACCTGGGTGAGGCCCTGGCCGAACGCCTCGGCTGACGGAACGGCCTTGGAAGCGCCGGAGGCCAGCAGCACCACGGTGTCATTGGTGGACATGCAGCCGTCGGAGTCTGCCCGGTCAAAGGTGACGCGCGTGGCGTCGCGGAGGACGACGTCGAGCATTTCCGGCTGCACGTCGGCGTCGGTGGTGAGCACCACCAGCATGGTGGCGAGCCCGGGCGCCAGCATGCCGGCGCCCTTGGCGATGCCGCCGATGGTGAATTCGTTTCCTTCGGCGTCGGCGCCGCTGAAGACCGCCTGCTTGGGCACCGTGTCGGTGGTCATGATGGCGGTGGCCGCTTCGGGACCGCCGTCGGCGCTCAGGGCCGCGGCCGCCGCGTCGATGCCGGGGACAATCTTGTCCATGGGCAACTGCTCGCCGATCAGGCCGGTGGAACAAACAAGGATGTCGGTGGCGGACAGGCCCAGCGCCTCGGCCGTTTTCTCCGCCGTCGTGTGCGTGTTCTGGAAGCCCTGCGGGCCGGTGCAGGCGTTGGCGCCGCCGGAGTTGAGGATCACGGCGTCGACGCGGCCGTCCGAGACCACCTGGCGTGACCAGTGGACGGGGGCCGCTGCCACCCTGTTGGAGGTGAAGACCGCGGCTGCCGCCTTGGACGGTCCGTCGTTGACCACGAGGGCGAGGTCCGGGTTTCCGGAGGCCTTGAGTCCTGCGGTGACGCCGGAGGCGCGGAATCCCTTGGGGGCGGTAACGGTCACGGGGCAACTCCCTGCAGATTGAGGCCGGCGGTCTCCGGCAGGCCAAGGGCAATGTTCATGGACTGCACCGCTCCACCGGCGGTGCCTTTGGTCAAGTTGTCGATGGCGCACGTGACAATGACGCGCCCGACGTGCTGATCGAAAGCCAGCTGCATGGCGGAGTGGTTTGAACCCTGTACTGACTTGGTGGTGGGCCACTGGCCTTCGGGCAGCAGGTGGACGAACGGCTCGTCGTCGTACGCCTCCGCCCAGGCACGGCGGAGTTCCTCGGCCCCGACGCCGGGCTTGACCCGTGCGGTGGCGGTGGTGAGGATGCCCCGGCTCATGGGCGCCAGGGTGGGCGTGAAGGAAACCGTCACCGGCTCGCCGGAGGCATTGGACAGGCCCTGCTCGATTTCCGGCGTGTGCCGGTGGCCGCCGCCCACGCCATACGGGCTCATGGACCCCATGACCTCGGCGCCGATGAGGTTCACCTTCGCTGCCTTGCCGGCTCCGGAGGTGCCGGAGGCGGACACGATGACGACGTCGTTGCCCTCGAGCAGGCCGCCCGCGAAGCCGGGCGTGAGGGCGAGCAGCGCCGAAGTCGGGTAGCAGCCCGGGACGGCGATCCGGTTGGCGCCTTTGAGTTTTTCGCGCTGGCCCGGCAGTTCAGGCAGCCCGTAGGGCCACGTTCCGGCGTGGTCCGAGCCGTAGAACTTTTCCCACGCGGTGGCGGACTCCAGGCGGTGGTCCGCGCCGGCGTCGATCACCACCGTGCCCTCGGGGAGCCTGGCCGCGATCTCGGCGGACGCCCCGTGCGGGAGGGCCAGGAACACGACGTCGTGCCCGGCCAGGTTCTCCACGCTGGTGTCCTCGAGAATCCTGCTCGCCAGGCCATGGAGATGCGGCTGCAGTTCGCCTAGTCTGGAACCGGCGTTGCTGTGTGCCGTGATGGCTCCGATGGTGACGTCCGGATGGCCGGCCAGGAGGCGGAGGACTTCGCCGCCGGCGTAGCCGCTGGCGCCGGAAACGGCAACAGAAATAGTCATGAAGACGACTATACAGCAAGAGTATGCATAGGTCCCGATATTTATGCATGGAGGAGCCGCGCCTGCCTGCCGCCGTATGATTGACGGAGGGTGATCCAGACCGTGCGTGCCGAATGTCGGCGGCAGCGTTGCCCGTAACAGTTACGAGGCACCCAGGCCATGGCCACCGCTATCACTTCCGAGCGCCCGCAACCCCGAATCCGCCAGGCAGGCCGCGTCCGCCAGGCCAACCCCGTCACCCAGAACTACTCCGACCTGCTCAAGTCCGTGCGCGCAGCCGGACTCCTGGAGCGGCGCCAGGGCTTCTACATCACCGTCTTCGCCACGCTGGCCGTACTCATGACAGCGGCCTGGTTCGGTTTCGCGCTGATCGGCCAGAGCTGGTTCCAGCTCCTCATCGCCGCAGCGCTCGGCATCATCTGCACGCAGCTGAGCTTCCTGGCCCACGAGGCCGGCCACCGCCAGATATTCGCTTCCCGCCGTGCCAACGACTGGTCGGCGCGGCTCCTGGCCACCTCCGTTGCCGGCGTCAGCTACTCGTGGTGGGAACAGAAACACGGGGCACACCACAACCACCCGAACGTCATATCCAAGGACCCGGACATCGCGCCGGGCGCCATCGTGTTCCACACCGAGGCGGCGGCCGAGCGGCAGGGCCGGCTGGCCTTGCTCACGCGCAAGCAGGGCTGGCTTTTCATCCCCCTGCTGTTCCTCGTCGGCCTCGGCCTGCAGATAGATTCCGTGCGCTTCATCTTCCGCCGCGCCAAGGTCACCCACCGCTGGGTGGAACTGCCGATCCTGCTGACCCGCCTCAGCATCCTTCCCGTGCTGGCGTTTTCATTCCTGCCGCTGGGCATGGCTGCCGCCTTCATCGCCGTGCAGCTGGCTGTTTTCGGCTTCTATATGGGTGCTTCTTTTGCACCCAACCACAAGGGCATGCCGGTCCTTCCGGCAGACAGCCGCGTCGACTTCCTCAGCCGCCAGGTCCTTACATCACGCAACATTTCCGGCGGCCGGTTCATGGATATCCTGCTCGGCGGCCTGAACCGCCAGGTAGAGCACCATCTCTTTCCCGACATGGCCCGGCCCCAGCTTCACAAGGCAACCGCGCTTGTGCGCCAGCACTGCCACAAACACGGGATTCCCCTCACGGAGACCACGCTGGCGGCGTCGTTCGGGATCATTGTCCGTTACCTCAATGAGGTTGGGCTCGCCGCGGGACGCCGCTTCGAATGCCCCATGGCCGCGGTCTCCCGGCGCTACTAGCCGGCTGCTCCGACTTCGCGTGTCCGCGCCGACTTCACCTGCACCGCGCTGCTCCCCGGAGCATTTGTCCCTAGGATGAGGTGAGGAAGGGTGCCGGAGGTCCCGGCCCGGAAAAGGAGAAATTCCATGACGCACGCCATCGTCGCCCGGCAGCCGGGCGGACCGGAGGTTCTGGACTTCACGGAAATCGACCGCCCCGTCCCCGGTCCCGGCCAGCTGCTCGTGAAGGTAGCGGCAACGGGCGTCAACTTCATCGAGACCTACCAGCGCAGCGGCACCTACAAGGTGGCCTACCCCTTCACCCCAGGATCTGAAGCGGCCGGCGTCGTCGAGGGCATCGGCGAAGGCGTGGAGGACTTCGCGGCGGGAAGCCGGGTGGCCACCGCCGAAGGAACCGCCTGCTACGCCGGGTACATCGTGCTGGATGCCGCCAAGGCCCTGCCCGTGCCGGACGGCGTGGACGACCACACCGCCGCCGCACTCCCCCTCCAGGGCATGACGGCCCATTACCTGATCAACTCCTCGTTCCGTGTTGAGCCCGGCCACAACGTCCTGGTCCACGCCGGCGCCGGCGGGGTGGGCCTGCTGCTGATCCAGCTTCTCAAGGCCCGCGGCGCCCGTGTCATCACCACCGTTTCCACTGATGAGAAGGAATCCCTGGCCCGGGGTGCCGGCGCGGACGAGGTGCTGCGCTACGGCGGGTTCGCCGACTCCGTCCGCGACCTGACCCACGGTGCCGGTGTGAACGTGGTGTACGACGGCGTTGGAAAGGACACGTTCGACGGCTCGCTGGCCAGCCTGCGCACCCGCGGTTCGCTGGTGCTCTTCGGCGCAGCGTCCGGACCGGTTCCGCCGGTGGACCCGCAGCGGCTCAACGCCGGCGGCTCGCTGACCCTGACGCGCCCGTCGCTCGCCCACTTCCTCGGCAATCCGCAGGAACGGCTCTGGCGCTCCACGGAAATCTTCGGCGCCGCCGCCGACGGCAGCCTTAACGTCCGCATCGGCGCCACCTACCCGCTGGCCGAGGCCCGCAAGGCACACGAGGACCTCGAAGGCCGGCGCACCACCGGCAAGGTTCTGCTCGTCCCCTGACCTGGCCTGCCGTCCCGTAACAAAGTGGTCCCGGTTTAACGCAGGGGAAACGATGTCACCTTCCGTTCATCTTGCTGAGGGAGAATCCAGCCGTGATTGAGCCCCTCCCCAAAATCCTGGATACAACCGCCTCCTCTGCCGCCGGCGGGCCGGCGGCAGAGGAGGGGTACCCGGCCCAGCTGCCGGGCGCCGCCGCCGCACCGCCGGAGCGGACCCTGGTGGACATCCTCACCGATACCGCCGCACGTTTCCCGGATGCTTCGGCGCTCGACGACGGCCGCCGCTCCCTGAGCTACGCCCAGCTCCTGGCCGAGGTTAAGGCCGGGGGCCGGCGGCTGCACCAGGCCGGCCTGGGAGCGGGAGACAAGATCGGGGTACGGATTCCGTCCGGCACGAACGAGCTCTACATCGCAATTCTTGCCGTCCTGCTGATCGGCGCCGCCTACGTCCCCGTGGACGCCGATGACCCGGACGAACGGGCCAAGCTGGTGTTCGGAGAGGCACGGGTGGCCGGCATCCTGCGGGCCAACGGGGAGATCGTCACGGACCACAAGCGGCCGCACCCCTACCCGGCTCCGCGCCCGGCCACTCCCGACGACGACGCCTGGGTCATCTTCACGTCCGGTTCCACCGGGACGCCCAAGGGCGTGGCGGTGCAGCACCGCTCATCGGCCGCGTTCGTGGACGCGGAAGCCCGCATCTTCCTGCAGGACGATCCGGTGGGCCCGCAGGACCGTGTGCTCGCAGGACTTTCGGTGGCGTTCGACGCGTCGTGTGAAGAGATGTGGCTGGCCTGGCGCCACGGCGCCTGTCTGGTGCCCGCCCCGCGGGCTCTGGTCCGCACCGGCATGGACCTGGGACCGTGGCTGATCAACCACGGCATCACGGTGGTCTCCACCGTTCCCACGCTTGCGGCGCTCTGGCCGGCAGAGGCCCTGGAGAACGTCCGGCTGCTGATCTTCGGCGGCGAGGCCTGCCCGCCGGAGCTGGCCGAGCGCCTGGCCGTGGACGGCCGCGAGGTGTGGAACACCTACGGACCCACCGAGGCAACGGTCGTGGCCTGCGCAGCTCCGCTGGGCGGTACAGGCCCGGTCAGGATCGGGCTCCCGCTGGACGGCTGGGACCTGGCGGTGGTGGACTCCGACGCCGTGCCGGTGTCCGAAGGCGAGGTGGGCGAGCTCATCATCGGCGGCGTGGGACTGGCCCGTTACCTCGATCCGCAGAAGGATGCGGAGAAATATGCCCCCATGCCCTCACTGGGGTGGGGGCGCGCCTACCGCTCCGGCGACCTGGTCCGCTTTGAGCGCGCCGGCCTGATCTTCATGGGACGCGCCGACGAGCAGGTCAAGCTGGGCGGCCGCCGGATCGAACTCGGTGAGATCGACGCTGCCCTGCAGTCCCTTCCGGGCGTTGCGGGCGCCGCCGCCGCGGTCCGCACGACGGCGGCCGGCAACCAGGTGCTCGTCGGTTACCTGGCTGCCGCCGGCGGGACCGCCACGGCCCATCCTTCCTTAGACCTGGCTGCACTCCGGGACCTGCTGTCCGGCACGCTGCCGGCGCCACTCATCCCGATGCTGACCGTCGTCGACACCCTGCCCACCAAGACCAGCGGGAAAGTCGACCGGCATGCGCTGCCCTGGCCCCTGCCGGGTGCCGGCGCCGCAGCCGCGGACGCCGCGCCGCTGAACCTGCCGGAGGATGCCCAGTGGGTCGTGGACCAGTGGCAGGCCATCCTGGGGAGCAACGTCGCAGGCCTCGATGCGGACTTCTTCGCCCACGGCGGCGGCTCGCTGGCTGCAGCGCAGCTCGTCTCCGCACTCCGGGTCCGCTATCCCACCATCACCGTGGCCGACATCTACGCCACCCCGCGCATCGGCGCACTGATCGAGGCAGCCCGCCAATCCCTGCCCGACGGCGTCTCCGCCGGCCCGGCCCCGGAACGGCCGGTCCGCCCCACGGCCCTGAAGTCGCAGGTCTTCCAGACCCTCATGGGCATTCCGCTGCACATTCTGGCCGGCATGCGCTGGCTGACCTATCTGATGGCCGCCAACAACGTACTGTTCGCGTTTGCCGGGTTCACGGCCGCACCCACCGTGTCATGGTGGTGGGTGGCCGCGTCCTGGCTGGTCTTCGTCAGCCCGCCCGGACGGATGGCCATCTCTGTTGCCGCCGCCCGCCTTCTGCTTCGCAACGTGCGGCCAGGGAACTACCCGCGGGCAGGCAAGGTACACCTGCGGCTCTGGCTGGCCGAACAGATCCAGGACCTGGCCGGCGCCATCAGCCTCGCCAGCGCACCCTGGGTGCCCTACTATGCAAGGGCCCTCGGTGCCAAGATCGGGAGCAACATCCATCTGCATTCCCTTCCTCCGGTGACGGGCTTCCTCACCCTGGGCCGCGGCTGCAATATCGAACCCGAGGTGGACCTGTCCGGGTGGTGGATCGACGGCGACATCGTCCGCATCGGCCACGTTCACGTCGGGGCGGACGCCACCGTGGGAGCCCGCAGCACCCTGATGCCCGGGGCCAGCATCGGCGCCGGCGGGCAGGTGGAACCCGGCTCCGCCGTGCTCGGCAAGGTCAGGGCCGGCCAGGTGGTGGCTGGCTCACCGGCAGAACGGCGGGGCAAGGCGAAGCAGGACTGGCCCGCCGGCCAGCCGGTCAGCTCCCTCCTGGGCCGTCTCTGGTTCACGGCCTTCGCTGCCGCGTCCGCCGTCCTCGCCCTGATTCCCTACGCCTCCGCCATGGCCGCAGCATTGGTGGTCTTCCTGTTCATCAGGGGCAACGACTCACTGCTCAGTGCCGTGCCGCAGGTGCTGGCGTCGCTTCCGCTGGCCGCCCTGGCCTGGTTCCTCACCAACATGCTGCTGATCCTGGCCACCACCAGGCTGCTGGGCTTCGGCCTGAGGGAGGGCTACTACCGGGTCCGCGGCCGCGTCGGCTGGCAGGTCTGGGCCACCGAGCGCGTGCTGGACATGGCACGGGACCTGCTGTTCCCGATTTACGCCAGCCTGTTCACTCCGGTCTGGCTGAGGCTGCTGGGGGCGAAGGTCGGAAAGAATGTGGAGGCCTCCACCGTCCTGCTGCTGCCGCGCATGACCACGGTGGGCGAGGGTGCCTTCCTCGCCGACGACACCATGGTGGCCTCGTACGAACTCGGCGGAGGCTGGATGCGGATCGCGCCCGCGAAAATCGGAAAGCGTTCCTTCCTTGGCAACTCCGGCATGACCGCCGCCGGGCGCAGCGTGCCAAAGAACTCACTGGTCGCGGTCCTCTCGGCGACTCCGGGCAAGGCCAAGTCAGGGACGTCCTGGCTGGGCAGCCCTCCGGTCAGGCTGCGGCGCACTGCGGTGGCATCGGACAGCACCCGCACCTTCCAGCCGCCGGCCAGGCTCAAGGTGGCCAGGAGCATCTGGGAACTGTGCCGGTTCGTGCCGGTAGCCCTGACGGTGGGCCTGGCCCTTGGCGTGCTGCTCGTCTTCGATTGGCTGGCCACGGCCTTGGGCTACGGTGCGGCGGCAGCACTCGGCGGCGTGGTCCTCCTGCTCGCGGGCGGGGTGGCGGCAAGCTTCTCCGTTGCCGCCAAGTGGTTGCTCGTGGGCAGGATCAAGACCGGTGAACACCCGTTGTGGAGCTCCTTCATCTGGCGCAACGAGGTGGTGGACACCTTCATCGAAATGGTGAGTGCCCCGTGGTTCGCCCGGTCCGCCAGCGGCACGCCGGCCCTGGTCTGGTGGCTGCGGGCCCTCGGAGCCAAGATCGGCCGGGGCACGTGGTGCGAGAGCTATTGGCTTCCCGAGGCGGATCTCGTGACCCTCGGCGCCAGCTCCACGGTCAACCGCGGCTGCGTTGTCCAGACGCACCTCTTCCACGACCGCATCATGAGCATCGACACTGTTAGTCTCGAAGACGGGGCGACGATGGGCCCGCACGGCGTGATTCTGCCGCAGGCGAGGATTGGCAAGGGCGGGACCGTCGGTCCGGCGTCCCTGGTGATGCGCGGCGAGACCGTTCCGGCCGGGACGTACTGGATGGGGAATCCGGTCAGCCCGTGGACCGGGCCCGCCGTTCCGGCACCCCGCCTCAAATAAGCGCCGCCTGGCATGAACACCGCCCGCAGCGGCTCCGCCCCAGCTAAGGAAGTCACACGCAGAATGAGCTCCGGAGAATCGCCCGGCCCGGCCGCCGTCCTCTCCGCCGGCGCCACGGCCACCGGCGACCCCTACGTCCCGGGCCACGGAACGGATGCCTACCGCGTCCTGCACTATGACCTCGAGCTCGACTACAGGCTCGCCAGCAACCGGCTGGCCGGCCGTGCCGTACTGACCGCCGTGGCGGCACGCCGCACGTCCGCCGTCGTACTCGATATGACCGGACTCCGCGCTCTGAAGGTGCAGCTGAACGGGGCCCGGGTCCGGAAGTTCACCCAGCGGGCGGAACAGCTCGTAGTGCAATGCGGGCAGCCCCTCGAGGCGGGCTCCGAATTCAGCCTCGAGATCCGCTATGACGGCAACCCGCAGCCGCGGCGGGGACTGTGGGGCGAGGTGGGCTGGGAGGAGCTCACCGACGGTGTCCTCGTGGCCGGCCAGCCCAACGGAGCGCCGTCCTGGTTCCCGTGCAACGACCACCCACGGAACAAGGCCAGTTACCGGATCACCGTCACCACGGACGCCGGTTACCGCGCCGTGTGCAACGGGCTCCTCGTCGGGCAGGCCGTGAGGTCGAGCCGCCAGACCTGGGTCTTCGAGCAGCGCGAACCGATGGCCACGTACCTGGCCACCATCCAGATCGGCCGGTACGGGCTGGTGAGCCTGCCGGACTCGGCCGGCGTGCCCCAGTTCGTTGCGGCACCGGCGCACCTGGTGGCCCGGGCTGAGACAGCGCTGGACCGGCAGGAGGCCATGATGAGCACCTTTGTGAGCCGCTTCGGCCCGTATCCATTCCCCGAATACACGGTGGTGGTCACCGACGATGCCCTCGAAATTCCGCTCGAGGCCCAGTCGCTGTCCATCCTGGGCCGCAACCACCTTGATGCCGGCTGGGAGTCACAGCGTCTGATCGCGCATGAACTGGCCCACCAGTGGTTCGGGAACTCGCTGACGCTCGGCACATGGAGCGACATCTGGCTGCACGAGGGGTTCGCCTGCTACGCGGAATGGATCTGGTCCGAGGAGGCCGGGGTGATGCCCGCCCACGAGCGGGCGCGTGCGGCCTGGCGGCGGCTCAGCGCAGACGCGCAGGACCTTCTGGTGGGTGATCCCGGACCCGAGCTGATGTTCGACGACAGGGTCTACAAACGCGGAGCACTGGCCCTGCACGCACTGCGCCGCCGCTGCGGCGACCTCGCCTTCTTCGCGCTGCTGCAGGAATGGACCCGGACACATGCCCACAGTTCCGTGTCGACGTCCGAGTTCATCCTCACGGCCGACCGGGTCACCGGACTGGACTCGGAATCGCTGCTGCATCCCTGGCTCTACGAGGAAGCCCTGCCGCCGCTGCCGTAATTGCGTCCGGCATTTGGTTTTCGGCCATAAAGAAAGACCACGCCGTTTGGCGTGGTCTTTCTTTATGGCCAGCTAGCGCTGGACAGGTTCATCTGCACGCTTACCGCTGGACAGGTTCATCTGCACGCTTACCGCTGGACGGCACCAAACCGCTCGGCCGCGGTGGCGACGGCGCGCTCCCGCGCCTCCGATGCCTCGTCCGCCGTAAGGGTCCGGTCGGTGGCGCGGAACCGCAGGCCGAAGGCGAGGGATTTCTTGCCGTCCTCGATCCCCTTGCCCGCGTAGACGTCGAACAGGGCGACGTCCTCGAGCAGCTCGCCGGCGCCTTCGCGCAGCGCGGCCAGCACGTCGTCGGCGGGGACGTCCTGCGGCACCACGAGGGCCACGTCCTGCGTGGCCACCGGGAAGGTGGAGATGTGGCGGGCCACCACGACGTCGGCCGCCGCCTCGAACAGGGCGTCCGCGTTCAGTTCCAGCGCGACGGACCGCGCGGGCACGTCGTGCGCGGCCAGGAGCTTGGGGTGGAGTTCGCCGGCGTACCCCACGACCTCGCCGGAGCGCAGCGAAAGCTGCGCGGCGCGGCCGGGGTGGAAGGCCTGGTGCCGGCCCTGGGTGACCACGAGCTCCACACCGAGGACGTCACCGGCCAGGCGGGCGATGTCCAGCGCGTCCGCCCAGTCCCACGGCCGCGGGGCGTGGCCGGCCGCGGCGGGCGAGTCATGGCCGGTCAGGACGGCGGCGACGTGCAGCGGCTGGTCCGGAACGCCGTCGTACAGCGCGTCCAGCACCTCATCGGAGGGCTTGACGCCCAGCGGAGGAATGGACGGCGTGCCCAGGGTGGCACCGGGCAGGAACACCATGCCGGCTTCGAAGACGGCAAGGTCGCGGAAGCCGCGGGAGTGGTTGCGCTTGGCGACCTCCAGCAGGCCCGGGAGCACCGAAGTGCGCAGGTAGCCGTGCTCTTCGCTGATCGGGTTGGCGAGCTTGACCGCAGTCCGGGGCGAACCCTCCTCGGCCACGCCAAACGTCTCGTTGGCAGCCTTCGACACGAAGGGGTAGGCCAGGACCTCGGTCAGGCCGGCGTCCGCCAGCGCCTGGACCAGGCGGCGGCGCTGCTGCTGGACGCGGGTCAGGCCGCGGCCGGGGGGCGCCACCGGCAGGGTCGCGGGGATCTGGTCGTAGCCCACCAGGCGGGCGACCTCCTCGGAGAGGTCCTCCTTGGTTTCCAGGTCGTTCCGCCAGCTCGGCGCCGTGACGGTCCAGCCGGCGTCGGTCTTTTCGAGGACAGCGCCGAGGTCCTCGAGGGACGTGACGATCTGCTCTTCGGTGAAGTCGATGCCGATCCGGGCGGCGGCGTATTCCGCCGGCAGCGCGATGGTCACCGGGTCCGGCGCGGTTCCGACGTCGGTGCCGGCCTCATCGGCCGTCCCGCCCGCCAGTTCCACGAGAAGGTCGACGGCGCGCTGGGCCGCGATGTTGGCGACCTGCCAGTCAACGCCGCGCTCGAAGCGTTTGGAAGCCTCTGACGGGAGCTTGTGGCGCCGGCGCGAGCGGGCGATGGACACTTCCTCGAAGTGGGCCGCCTCGATCAGGACAGCCGTGGTGGCGTCGGAGACCTCGGTGGACGCGCCGCCCATGACGCCGGCGACGCCGATGGGGCCTGAGGCGTCGGTGATCAGCAGGTCCTCGGCGTCGAGCGAGCGCTCCTTGCCGTCGAGCGTGGTCAGCTTCTCCCCCGGCACGGCGCGGCGCACCACGATGTCGCCGGACAGCTTGTCCTGGTCGTAGAAGTGCAGCGGCTGGCCGAGTTCGAGCATCACGTAGTTCGAGATGTCCACCGGCAGGGAGATCGACCGGACTCCAGCCAACCGAAGCCTGGAAGTCATCCACGGCGGCGTGGGCCTGGTGGCGTCGACGCCGCGGACGGTGCGCGCCACGAAGCGGTCGCAGCCGGGCTTGCCGTAGATGGGCGCGTCGTCGTTGATCTTGACGCCGTAGCCGCCGGAGAGGACGGCCGGGGCGTTGACTTTCGACGCGGGATCGGTGAACACCGTGCCGGTGGCGTGGGCGTATTCGCGCGCCGCGCCGCGGATCGAGAAGGCGTAGCCGCGGTCCGGCGTCACATTGATTTCGGCGGCCTGGTCGTAAAGACCCAGGAGTTCCATGGCGTCGGTACCGATCTCGGGATCCAGGCCGATCCGGGAAAGCACCAGGATGCCGTCGTGGTCCTCGCCGATGCCCAGTTCGCGGACGGAGGCGATCATGCCTGCGGACAGGTGGCCGTAGGTCTTCCGTGCCGAGATGTGGAAGTCGCCGGGCAGGACGGCGCCCGGAAGTGTGACCACCACCTTGTCGCCTTCCACGAAGTTGTGGGCTCCGCAGATGATGCCCTGCACGCCGGAGGGGTCGATGCCCTCGCCGGTCAGGGTCTGCGCCTGGCCTTCGGGGACAACGCGGACGTGGCACCAGTTGATGGTCTTGCCGTTGGTCTGCGGTTCCTTGACCAGGCTCAGGACCTGGCCCACCACGACGGGACCGCGAAGGGCGTCCGTGGGGCGGTGGACCGCCTCCTCTTCAAAGCCGACCTTGACCAGTTCGGCCATGACGTCTTCGGCCGTGGCTCCAGCCGGTACCTGCGCGAATTCACGCAGCCAGGAAAGTGGGATACGCACTGTTAGATCTCCATCCCGAAGTGCTCGCTGAAACGTACATCGCCCTCGATCATGTCGCGCATGTCGCCGACCTCGTTGCGGAACATGAGCGTCCGCTCGATGCCCATGCCGAAGGCAAAGCCTGAATAGAGGTCCGGATCGATGCCGGCGGCCCGCAGGACGTTGGGGTTGACCATGCCGCAGCCGCCCCATTCGATCCAGCGCGGGCCGCCCTTGGCGCCGGGGTGGAAGATGTCCAGCTCGGCGGATGGCTCGGTGAACGGGAAGTAGTTGGGGCGCAGCCGGATCTGCGCTTCGTCGCCGAACATCTGGCGGGCGAAGTGCTCCAGGGTTCCGCGGAGGTCAGCCATGCTCAGCTTCTTGTCGATGGCCAGGCCCTCGAACTGGTGGAACACCGGGGTGTGGGTGGCATCGAGTTCATCGGTGCGGAACACCTTGCCCGGGCACAGCACGTACATGGGCACGTCACGCTCCAGCATGGAACGGACCTGCACCGGCGAGGTGTGGGTGCGCATCAGCAGGTGGGCCTCGGGCGGCTCCACGAAGAACGTGTCCTGCATTTCGCGGGCGGGGTGATCCGGCTTGAAGTTCAGTGCGTCGAAGTTGAACCACTCGGATTCGACCTCGGGGCCTTCGGCGATTTCCCAGCCCATGCCCACGAAGATGTCCGCCACGCGGTCCTGCAGCGTGGACAACGGGTGCCGGGCTCCGGCCCGGCGGCGGCGCGGGGCTGCCGTGACATCCACGGTCTCCTCAACCAGGATGCGGGCATCGTTTTCCGCTTCGAGCTCGGCGGTACGGTCCGCGAGCGCCTTGCTAACACGTCCGCGCGAGGAACCCATCAGCTTGCCGGCGGCAGCCTTCTGGTCCTTGGGCAGGCTGCCGATCTCACGGTTGGCCAGGCTGAGCGGCGACTTCTCGCCGGTGTGGGCGAGGCGGACTGCCTTGAGTTCATCGAGCGTGGAGGCACCGGCAATGGCGGCGACGGCCAGCTCCACGGCGGCGTTGATGGCGGCTTCATCCAGAGGGTTCGGGACGGCGGCGCCCGGCAAAGTTTCAGTCATCTACTGTTCTTAGCTACGAGTCGGGTGATGCCAGCGGCCGGTGCAGCCGCGCCGGTTTCCCCGGCCGCGCGTCCGTCGCTGGCACTTCATTGCAGAAAAGTCATCCAGGGACGCCATCCAAAGACGCCATCCACGGACAAGGGCAGGCTCGACGGCGGGTGGCCGGCAGGCACTGTTCCCAGTCTAATTGACAGCGCCGGGCTAATTGACAGCGGGCGCCGGGGGGCGCCTGTATTGCTCCGGCGCCCGCGGCTAGCATGGCTTCATGATGCAAGGCCGCCGAACGAGAGGCCCCGAATGAGTGGCCCCCTGACGCAAAGACAGCGACTGAGGCAACTCGCCAACGTGCTGAATGCCTCCACGCCGCTGGGGCTGGTGCTGGCCAGGCTGGCCGGCACCAGGACTTTCCGGGGTCCCCGCGGCCTGATTGTCGCCACCGGTTACCGCTGGCGGCTGCCGGTGGCTGGCGCTTTCACCGTGGGCAACGTGGTCATCTTCCGCGCAGACGCCGACACCGCTTTGACCGGCCGTGTGCTCTTGAGCCACGAAGAGCGTCACAGCACCCAGTACGCATGGTGCCTGGGGCTGCCCTTCCTGCTGTTCTACTTCGCGGCCGCAGCCTGGTCGGCCGTGCGGTACGGCGATCCGGCGTCGGGAAATCCTTTCGAGCGGCATGCCGGGCTGGCGGCCGGCGGCTATGTGGACCGAAGGCTCCATGATCGGAAGCGTGGGTATGACCGGAGGCGGGTGTATGGCCGGAGGCGCGGGCATGCGTGACCCCGCGGGCCCGGCGGAAGCCCGCACCGTCACGGTCACGGGATCCGGAAGAGCCGAGGCCGCACCGGACTTGCTGACGCTCTCCGTTGGCGTGGAGTGCCGGCGCGACAGCGCCGGTGATGCCTACGCGGCCGCCGGCGAGGCATCCGCAGCCGTAACGGGCGCACTGCGCGGCCGGGGCGTGGAGAACCGGGATATCAGGACGTCGGGGCTCAACATCCGCGCCGATGTCGTCTGGCAGGAGGGCCGGGGCCAACAGATCACCGGCTATGTGGCATCCAGCATACTCAGCGTTCGGCTCCGTGATCCCGCCGCGGGAGCCGAGGTCATCGCCGCGGCCGTCGAGGCAGGCGGCAACGACGTGCGCCTGGACGGCGTGCAGCTCGGATTCGCCGATGCCGCAGCCGTGATGACGCTGGCCCGCGATGCCGCCTGGGCCGACGCGCTGGCGGCAGCATCCCAGCTGGCCGCGCTTGCGGGCGCCCGGCTGGGTGAGGTGGTGTCCGTCCGGCAGCACCCCGTGCCGTCCGCGCCCGTTCCGGTGGGCGGGATACAGCGGGCTTTCGCCGCCGACTCCATGACTGTCGAAGCCGGTGAGTCCGGCGTCAGCACCAGTGTCACGGTTGAGTGGGAGCTGCTAATGGATGCTGCCCGCGGCGAGCGCGGTGTCGGCGGGCTGGGTTAGGCCGGATGGCCGGCTAAGCGAGGTTCGGACGACTGCGGCAATGGCCTCCGCCATCGCGGCCACAGTCAGTGACGGGGCACCGCTCCCCTGCTCCACCTGGTCCGGCGCGAACGGAACGTGGACGAATCCGCCACGGACGCCCGGACGGGACGCAAGCTCGTGCATGAGCGCATAGAAAGTGTGGTTGCAGACGTACGTTCCTGCCGTCTGTGAGACCTCGGCGGGAATACCCGCCTTTTCAACGGCAACCAAGGCCGCCTTGATCGGCAACGAGGTGAAATACGCGGCCGGGGCGCCCTGGACCACTGGCCGGTCCACGGGCTGGTTTCCGTCATTGTCCGGAATGGGTGCGTCATCGCAATTGATGGCAACCCTTTCCAGCGACACGCGCCCGCGGCCTCCCGCCTGGCCGGTGCACACCACCAGTTCCGGCTCCAGGTCATCGAGGGCATTCCGCAGCACACTCCCGGCCGCGCCGAAAACACACGGCAGTTCCACGGCCGCCACGTCGAGCCCTTCCGCCAGGAGCAGATCCCGCGCGGACTGCGCAGCCGTCCACGAAGGATTCATCGGCTGTCCGCCGAAAGGTTCAAAGCCGGTGAGCAGAATCATGGACCCAGCGTAGCCGCCGGTCCCCAGGAAACGCCGACGGCGGACCTTGACTTAAGTTCGAACATACCTTCGAATAGTGGTCATGAGATGGGACGCGCAGGCACTCAAACCGGCACAGGAAGAGATGCCGGGGACGGCACCGCTGCTGCCCTTGGCCGGCCTGGTGCGCTCTGTGTCCACGCCCGAGTTCGCCGGCGTCACCTTTCACGAGGTCACCGCCAAATCGGTGCTCAACAAGGTGCCAGCCGGCTCCCGGATGCCGTTCGAATGGACCGTGAATCCGTACCGGGGCTGCAGCCACGCCTGCGTCTACTGCTT
The DNA here is from genome assembly GCF_042795115.1 of Arthrobacter sp. NPDC056493. NCBI lineage: Bacteria > Bacillati > Actinomycetota > Actinomycetes > Micrococcales > Micrococcaceae > Arthrobacter > Arthrobacter sp. NPDC056493. Next base: position 31,240 of record NZ_JBHTSL010000054.1, read on the forward strand.
CGCCCGCAAGAGCCACACCTACCTTGACTTCGACGCCGGGCTCGATTTTGACAGCCAGGTGGTGGTGAAGATCAACGCGGCCGAGGTGCTGCGCAAGGAGCTGGCCAAGCCCTCCTGGAACCGGCAGCAGGTTGCACTGGGCACCAACACGGACCCCTACCAGCGGGCCGAGGGCCGGTACCGGCTGATGCCCGGCATCATTGGTGCGCTGGCCGATTCGGGGACCCCGCTGTCCATCCTGACCAAGGGCACTTTGCTGGCGCGTGACATTCCGCTCCTGAAGCATGCCGCCGCGCAGGTGCCGGTGGGCATCGGGATCTCGCTCGCCATGACGGACGAGCAGCTCTCCGAGGCCATCGAACCCGGCACGCCTGGACCGCGTGCCCGGCTCAAGCTCGTTTCCAGGCTCCGCGAGGCCGGGCTGCCATGCGGGGTGATGGCCATGCCCATCCTGCCCTGGCTCTCGGACAGCGACGAGGCACTTGACTCCCTGTTTTCCTCGCTTGCGGCCGCGGGTGCCACCGGCGTCACGGCCGGAGCCCTGTATCTGAAGCCGGGCACCCGGGAATGGTTCATGCAGTGGATCGCCGCCCGGCATCCGGAACTCGTGGGCCGCTACCGCAGGCTGTACGGCACAGGCTCGTATGCCTCCAAGGAGTACCGCATCTGGCTGGCCGGCAGGGTCCGTTTCTTCAAGGCCCGGCACGGCTTCTCCGCCTCGCACGGTTTCAGCCACCGGGACGTCGACGATCACCAGGCAGACGATCCCCGCGGCGAGGAAGCGGCCTATCCCGAGGGAAGCCTGCCGCAACACCCAGCAGGCCGGCACGGCCACGGCAACCCAACCCGGTCGTCCCAGCCCACGCTGTTCTAAGCCAGCAGCCCCGCGGCCGCGCAGCCACCACAAAGCGTCCGCACCATAAAGCGGAGGGCAGGACGAGGAAAGCGGCGGAGGGTGGTGTTAATTTCCCGGGACAGAGCCTGCACGGCTTGCTGCGGCGACGCTGGCGAGCAGCGCCCGGACAATCGGCAGGTCGGCCGGGATCCATGGCAGGCTGAGGGCTTCGTCGCCTTCGCGGATACTGACCCAGCGGAGTTCATCATGATCTTCGAGGGGCCGAGGTTCGCCGTCGGCCACTTCCGCGAACCATACCCGCATCGCGGCCTTGGCGTTCAGGGGCCAGCCGGCCGGCCCGGGCGCCTCCAGTTCCACGCCAAGAACGACGCCGATGCCGAGTTCCTCGCGGAGCTCCCGGTGCAGTGCACTCTCCGGGGCTTCCCCCGGTTCCACTTTGCCGCCCGGGAATTCCCACATGCCGGCAAACTGCGGAGGCGCCGTGCGGCGCGCCACGAGAAGCCGGGAGGGAGCGGAGAGCGAGTCCAGCACGGCCCCGCCCACGACGTTGATCAGTTCAGTCACCGGTCCAGTCTAATGAGGGCCCGGGTGACAGGGCACACGTCGCATGGCGCGGATGGAGCCTCTCCCGGCGGGAATATCCGTCCTGCCGGGAATCTTGTTAAAATCAGACGTATCAGTGGCAACGAGGCCTACTCCGTAACTCCCTTCGAAAAGCAGGCACATGACTTCCACTGTCCAGGCTCCCCGCACGCCCAAGGCCGCCACGCGCGTCGGCCCCGCCATCCTGGCCCTGGCCATGGGCGGTTTCGGCATCGGGGTCACCGAGTTCGCCATGATGGGGCTGCTCAAGGAGGTCGAGGTCGGACTCCGGATCAGCACTCCCGAAGCCGGCCATCTCATCTCTGCCTATGCCCTCGGCGTCGTCGTGGGAGCGCCAGTACTTGCCGCCGTCGGGGCGAAGCTGCCGCGCAAGTTCCTCGCGTTGGGCCTCATGCTGTTCTTCAGCGTTGCCAACCTGTCCTCGTTCATCGCTCCCGATTACGCGAGCATGCTGGTCTCCCGGTTCGCCGCCGGCCTGCCGCACGGTGCGTTCTTTGGTGTTGCCGCCGTGATCGCCGCTTCCCTGGTGGCGCCGACGAAGCGGGGCTGGGCCATTTCCATGGTCATGGCGGGGCTCACTGTTGCCAACGTGGTCGGTGTTCCCTTCGCCACCTGGCTCGGCCAGACCTTTGGCTGGCGGCTCCTCTTTGTCCTGGTGGGGGTGCTGGGTCTGGTGACCCTGGCGCTCATCTGGAAATTCGTTCCCTTCCAAAAGGCGCACGCTGACGCCAGCATCCGCAGGGAGCTCGGCGCGCTGAAGCGGGCGCAGGTCTGGCTGGCGATCCTCATCGGCATCGTGGGCTTCGGCGGGTTCTTCGCCACGTACACCTACATCTCCCACACCATGACCTCCGTTGCCGGAATCCCTGCCGCCCTGCTGCCGTTCGTGGTGGCCTTGTACGGACTGGGCATGGTGGCGGGCAACATCGTCGGTGGCCGGATCGCGGACAAGTCCGTGATGGGGACGATCTACCGCGTCCTGCCGGGAATCGCCGTCGCACTGGTGGTGTACGCCGTGGCCGTGCACTGGCCGTGGTCAGCTTTCGTCATGGTGTTCGTGGTGGGCGGCGCCGGGTCCATGCTCGTCCCGGCTCTGCAGACCCGGCTGCTGGACGCGTCTCCCGACGCGCCGTCGCTGGCGTCGTCACTCAACCACGCAGCACTGAACGTGGCCAACGCCCTGGGCGCCTTCCTCGGCGGCGTCGTGATCGCGTGGGGCTGGGGCTACGTTGCGCCCGCCCTGGTAGGTGCGGTCCTGGCCATTCTCGGCCTGATCGTGGCCCTGCTCAGCGGCCTGCTGGAACGCAAAAAGCCGCTGGCCCCGTAACAGGAGTCACGGAGCCAGCGGCCCAGAACAGTCACGAAGCCGGCGGCTCCGGAGGCTCAGCGCCAGCGGCCCAGCTTTCTATGGCAATCAGCTACGCGCCGGAGTCGCCCGCAAGGGCGGGCCCGCTGGCCACCTGTGCGCGGCGAATGTCGGGCTCCAGGTAGATGACCCGCGCGATGGGAACTGCCGAACGGATCCGGGCTTCGGCGTCGTCGATGGCCTTGGCTATATCCAGCCCGGAATCGCCGGCGTCCACGCTGATCTTGGCGGCCACGAGCAGCTCCTCCGGGCCCAGGTGCAGGGTCTTGAGGTGGATGATGGCTGTGCCGTCCGCTTCGATGGCGCGCCGGATGCGGCCGACGTCGTCCTTGGTGGCCGACTCCCCCAGCAGCAGCGACTTGGTCTCCATCGCCAGGATCACGGCAATCGCCACGAGCAGCAGGCCAATCATGCCGGTTCCGATCCCGTCCCAGATGCCGTCGCCCGTCAGCAGGGTCAGCCCCACTCCGAACAGGGCGAACACCAGGCCCAGCAGCGCGCCGAAGTCCTCGAGCAGGATCACCGGAAGCTCGGGCTGCTTGGCGGTCCGCACAAAGCTGATCCAGCCCTGGCTGCCGCGGATATGGTTGGCCTCGGTGATCGCCGTCCGGAACGAGAATCCCTCCGCGATAATGGCCCCCACCAGCACGGCCAGGGGCACCCACCAAAAGTCGCCTTCAATGGCGTGCGGGTGCTGGATTTTTTCCCATGCCTCATACAGCGCGAACAGGCCGCCGACGCTGAAGAGCACGATGGAAACGATGAACGCATAAATGTACCGTTCCCGTCCGTAGCCGAACGGGTGCTCCGGGCTGGCTGCCCGCTGGGCACGCTTCCCGCCCACCAGCAGCAGAATCTGGTTACCCGAGTCGGCGACAGAGTGGATGGCCTCAGCCAGCATCGATGAGGAGCTTGTCAGCAGGAACGCGACGAACTTCAGGACGGCGATGGTCAGGTTGGCGGCCAGCGCCGCGACAATCGCCTTGGTACCGCCATTTGCAGCCAAGGGAGGCTCACCTCTTCACGTGGAAATTTCAACGGATGGGACAGGGCGGGATGGAACCGCCGTCTAGTAAATACCGTACCCGCCCGGCCCGGAACAGACACCGCACACGGCCTCCGGACGCCACGAAAAGCCAAAAGTAAGCCTGCTGACAAAGAAACGCGCGCTGTGTTAGCTTGAAGCCATATCGGGACTGATAAGAATCGATCCCGACGAATATGAAGGAGCAGACAATGGGTTTTCTTGCTTGGATTATTCTCGGCCTGATCGTAGGCGCAATTGTTAAAGCCGTCATGCCCGGACGGGTCGGCGGCGGCTGGGTCACCAGCCTGGTTCTGGGCGTCGTTGGCGCCATCGTTGGCGGCTGGATCGGCAGCCTTCTCTTCGGCAAGGGTGACTTGGCGTTCTTCGACCTTGGCACCTGGATCCTCGCCATCATCGGCGGTCTCGTCGTCGCCGGTATCTACGGCGCCATCACCGGCCGCAACCGGAGCACCCGGGCACCATAACAGGCCAGGCCCGCAGGCATTGGGCCTCGACAAGCCCAGGCCCATAACAGACAAAACAGACAGGAGCGGGGCCCCACCAGCACGGTGGGCCCCGCTCTTTCTTGGGCGACGGCTTCTTGGACGACGGCTTCTTGTATGACGGATTCCTGTATGACGGATTCTTGGGCGACGCCCGGCCCAGCCTGCGAGCGGAGTTTTTGTCCAGATATCGCGACTAAATGTGCCTTCTGCGGCCGATATCTGGACAAAATCTCCAGCGTCCTAGGCGGGCTGCTGGGACCTCGCACTGGCGTAGAGGCAGACGGTGGCGGCGGTTCCAAGATTGAGGCTCTCCGCGGCGCCATATACGGGCACGGCCACGCGGTGGTCGGCAAGCGCGAGCTCGTCGTCGGAGAGGCCCTGGGCTTCGTTGCCGAAAAGCCAGGCCGTGGGGTTTTCCAGTGCGTAGTCCGAGCCAGCGGCCGAGGCGCCAAGCCTGCGTGCGGCGTTCTCGTCCTGCAGCCGGTCAAGGTTCAGCTGCCCGTAGCCGTCCGCGGCGAGCACGCCTATCCCCCGGTCCTTGCACAGCGCCACCAGCTCACTGACGTCGGCGCCGAGGACCACGGGCAGGTGAAACAGGGATCCGGCAGTCGACCGGACCGCCTTGGGGTTGTAGATGTCCACGCTGGAACCGGTCAGGACCACGGCGTCGGCTCCGGCTGCATCCGCGGCCCGAAGCACAGTACCGGCGTTACCCGGGTCGCGGACCTGGCAGAGCACGGCAATGAGCCGGGGCCCGGCGTCGAGCACGTCCGCCAGGGCGACGTCCACGAAATCACACACCGCAACGATCCCCTGCGGCGTGACGGTGTCCGCCATGGCGGCCAGGACATCGTCCGTGGCGAGCCGGGCGCTGGTACCCGCGGCCAGTTCCTCGAACTCGGGGTACCGGTCCAGGCAGGCCGCACTGGCATACACCTCGCGGACTATGCCCGGCTGGCCCGCCGCGACCCGCTTGCCGTGGAGAATCAGGGCTTCGCGAACCGCCTGGGGGCCTTCGGCCAGGAACTGCCGGCGCTTTAAACGGGCCGGGCGCCCTGCAAGCTTTGCCACGTCCCTGACCCGATCTGCTCGGGGATTGGAGAGTGGAAAGTCTTGCGGGCGCCCGGTTTCGTTCATATAAGAAACCTTAGTGGCTGTGGCCACCGGTCCTTGAACTGGGAGCTGTCTGCTTACTCAGCAGCTGCAGCGGCCGGCTTCTTCGCAGCGCGTGCGCGGGTAGCCTTGGCCTTCGGTGCAGCCTCAGCCTTGGCGGCCGGAGCGGAGGTGTCTGCAGGCAGGGAGTCCTTGGCAACCTGGACCAGCGCAGCGAAGGCGTTGGCGTCGGAAACGGCGAGCTCGGCCAGCATGCGGCGGTCAACCTCAACCTCAGCAGCCTTCAGGCCCTGGATCAGGCGGTTGTAGGTCAGGCCGTTGGCGCGGGATGCAGCGTTGATGCGCTGGATCCACAGGCGGCGGAAGTCGCCCTTCTTCTTCTTGCGGTCGCCGTAGCTGTACACAAACGAGTGCAGCAGCTGTTCTTTCGCCTTGCGGTACAGGCGTGAGCGCTGCCCACGGTAACCTTTGGCGCGTTCGAGGACAACCCGGCGCTTCTTGTGGGCATTTACCGCCCGCTTCACACGTGCCACGTGCGTACTCCTTCAAAATTCTTGTCCCAAGCATCTTTCGCCGGTGATCCGGCTGGCCTGAGAAGGCTTATTGGTGGGTGGTTGCTGCCTGATGGCGGCAACCTAAGAGCTTGGAACTAGATGCCGAGCATCTTCCGGATGACCTTGGCGTCGCCCTTGAAGACGATCTTGTCGCCGGCGAGGCGGCGGGTCAGGCGGCTGGACTTGTGCTCCAGGTAGTGGCGGCGGTTGGCCTGCTGGCGGCGCAGCTTGCCGGTACCGGTCAGCTTGAAGCGCTTCTTAGCACCACTGTGGGTTTTCATCTTCGGCATGGGAACCGATCTCCTAACGTATCCGCAGACCATGTCTGCAGTCTTTCGCGCAGCCGCCCCGGGGGACGGCGTGCTGGTTGCTGGCTGCCTGAAGGGGATGCCTTCCGCAGTTTCGAACTAGTTGGTCTTCTTGCCTGCCGGCTTCGGCGTGGGCCGGGGCGCAGCAGGACGTGCCACCGGCTTCGGCGCAGCGGGCCTGGCCACCGGCTTCGGCGGGGCAGGTACAGCTGCAGGCCTCGGCGCTGCCGGGGCAGGCGTCTCGGCCTGCGGAGCCTTCGGCGCAGGTGCCGGGGCAGCAGCCTTCGGGGCCACAGGTTCCGCCGCAACGGCAGGGGCAGCAGCCTTCGGGGCCGAAGCCTTCGGTGCAGCGGCCTTCGGGGCAGCAGCCTTGGGCTCGGCGGGAGCTTCGGCAGGTGCCGCAGCCTGAGCTTCGGCGGCGGGAGCAACAGCTGCGGGGGCTTCGGCGGCCGGAGCTGCCTCCGTCTCAGCAGCCTGAACCTCTGCAGCCGGAGCCTGACCGGCCTCGGCCTCAACAGCCGGGGCTTCCTGCGTTGCCGTTGCCTCGTCGGCAGCCGTGTCCGCAGAAACCTTGAAGCCCTCCGGGAGGAGGTCGGCCAACGACTGCGTCAGCGGTGCCTGATCGTCACCTGAGGTGTCGACGCGGCCGGCAGCCTTGGCTTCGTTCTGCGCCCTGGCTTCGGCACGCTGCGTCGCACGGCGGGCTTCGGCCTTCGCCTCGGCCTTGTTCTTCAGCGGGCCGATCACCATGACCATGTTGCGGCCGTCGATGCGCGGGCTTGACTCCACGACACCAACTTCAGACACGTCCTCAGCGAAACGCTGCAGGAGGCGCAGGCCCATTTCGGGACGCTGCTGCTCACGGCCGCGGAACTGGATCATGGCCTTGACCTTGTCCCCGGCTCCGAGGAACCGCAGGGCATGGCCGCGCTTGGTCTCGTAGTCGTGGGTGTCGATCTTCAGGCGGAACCGGATTTCCTTCAGAACCGTGTTGGTCTGGTTCTTCCGGGCCTCACGGGCCTTGACTGCGGCTTCGTACTTGTACTTGCCGAAGTCCATCAGCTTGCACACCGGAGGCTTGGCCTGCGGTGCAACTTCAACGAGATCCAGGTCGGACTCGGCAGCCAGACGCAGGGCATCCTCGATACGGACGATCCCTACCTGTTCGCCGGCAGGGCCGACCAGCCGCACCTCAGGGACGCGGATACGCTCATTGATTCTTGGCTCGCTAATGTTAAAGCTCCTGTGTTTGTAATGGGTGTTCCACCGGCAAAATAGAGAAGGCCCCCAATTGCCGGAGCAATCGAAGGCCTCGAAGATCGGATGTGCACCTCCCCGCAGGGACCGCACGCACTCCACCGCACTTCTGCCCGGTGAACCGCCCGACCGTTACCCGGCAACCTTGCTGCCCTGAACCTTCCAGGGAAAACGGCTGACGCGGGTGGGAGAGAACTCCGCTTGCAAACTGAGTATCAATTCTACAGATAGAAACCCGCTTACCGCACATTCGCGGCAGTGGGTCTCATCCACGGCAAAATAACGACATCCAGTCGGTCTGTGACAAGCTTACCAGTATGAGCACTCCAGACAGCAATTCACACGTCTACCAGGCGCCCGGCGCCGGGGAGGACGTCACGCAGCAAATCCGCGACATCTCCGAAGTTCCCGCGATTGAGGTCATCACCACGGCCGCCGTGCACCTCATGAGTGCCTCCGCCGTGAAGCTCGGCCTGGCCGCTGAGGAGAACGCCGCTGAGCTCAAGGACCTGGACGAGGCCCGCAAGCTCATCACCGCCCTCGCCGGCCTGGTGACGGCCGCTGCCCCGGAGATCGGTTCGCAGCATGCCGGTCCGTTGCGCGATGGCCTGCGGTCCCTGCAGCTCGCCTTCCGCGAAGAATCCATCATCCCGGATCCCCCGGGCAAGGGTCCCGGTGAGAAGTTCACCGGTGCGGTGAACTAAAGACTGACGTACGACGGCGGTGGGCCGGCTC